>NZ_CP037951.1:3535000-3685000 GCF_004358445.1 Parashewanella tropica | reverse complement strand
AAATAACAGAATTTGTCTGGTGACAATAGAGCTGTGGTCCCACCTGAATCCATCCCGAACTCAGAAGTGAAACGCAGCCTCGCCGATGGTAGTGTGGGGTTTCCCCATGTGAGAGTAGGTCATTGCCAGACGCCAAATTTATCTAGTTGTGATTGCAACTTTTGATATTTGCGATGCTCAAGTACTAGCGTACACTGCGCTTCTCAATTCAAAATTTCCTTACACAACCGATAAATCTACATAAGTAGATAAGATTATTAAATCTTTACTGGCACTAAAAGTGAAGATACAAGTCAGATTAGACTTGAAGAATTTGCTGATATGGCTCAGTCGGTAGAGCGCATCCTTGGTAAGGATGAGGTCCCCAGTTCGATTCTGGGTATCAGCACCATTATTTAAATTGAAAAGAATTTGTCTGGTGACAATAGAGCTGTGGTCCCACCTGATCCCATCCCGAACTCAGAAGTGAAACGCAGCCTCGCCGATGGTAGTGTGGGGTTTCCCCATGTGAGAGTAGGTCATTGCCAGACGCCAAATACGCAAATCTCCTTAGCTTATGCTAAGGGGATTTTTGCGTTTTAGCTTTGATAATAATTATATCGAACATGGGGAGTATAGAAAGTGGTATGCGTTGTTTGCATGCAGTATTACCCATGTGGAGTAGGGCGGAGTGAAAGCGTTTATCAAGCATGGCTTGATGCTTTTATGAAGCGCGGAGGGCTTGCCCGAAGCTGACCATTGCCAGACGCCAAATAAGAAAAAGCCCTAGCTAAAAGCTAGGGCTTTTTTCGTATTAAATGTGTCCCGTCCTGAAATGTGTTTACACATTTAGGACTTATTATGACAAACCCAGATCCTACCTATATAAAACGTACACAACGTGATTATTCATTAGGCTTTAAATTGCAGGTTGTTGCAGCTGTTGAAAAAGGTGATATGACCTATAAGCAAGCTCAAAAAATCTATGGTATCCAAGGTCGCTCAACAGTACTTACATGGTTGAGAAAACACGGTAAGCTAGATTGGTGTCAACCACCGAAAATAACCATGTCTAAATCACCTAAAGCCAAAGAAACACCAGCTCAAAAGATTAAGCGCTTAGAGCGAGAGTTGAAGGATGAAAAGTTACGTAACCTATTACTTAATGAAGTCGTCGATATTATTGATGCTGAACATGGTATAGGGTTGCGAAAAAAGCTTATAGCCAAGGAGCAAGAAACCTTCAGGTACAAAAGCAAGTAAGTTTAAGCAAGGCTTGTAAGCTTCTTGGCATGACGAGGCAATCAATTTATCAAAGGGAATATAGAGATAAAAAACGGGCTATCATGTTAGCTCCAGTAAAAAATATGGTGCTAGCGTTACGGCGATTTATGCCACGATTAGGCGGTAGGAAACTGTACTATCTTCTGAAGCCTCAACTTATGGAGGAAGGCATAAAGCTCGGGCGAGATGGCCTATTCGACTATCTGAGGGAAGAACACCTGCTAATTCAACCCAAGCGTAGTTATAGGAAAACGACTAACAGTAAGCATTGGATGAAAAAGCATCCGAATTTGTTAAAGGATTACACGCCACAAAGAGCTGAAGAAGTCTTGGTAAGTGATATCACTTATGTGGAAAGTGATGATGGTGTGCATTATCTCTCGCTTGTCACTGACGCTTATAGTCGAAAAATAATGGGCTATGAATTAAGTGATGGAATGAAAGCGACAGACGTGGTTAAAGCGCTAGATATGGCTGTTAGCCATAGGTGTTATAGACGTAACGCAATTCATCACTCAGACAGAGGGTTACAATATTGCTCTGCTATTTATCAGAATAAACTTAAGCAAAATAATATAATACCCTCAATGACTGATGGTTATGACTGCTATCAAAATGCACTCGCAGAGAGGGTGAATGGTATACTGAAGCAGGAGTTCCTTGTATATCAATGTAAAAATATTGATGAATTAAAGTTGCTCATCGATGAATCAATAGCGATATACAACGATATGAGACCGCATTTAAGTTTAGAGATGAAAACACCGAACCAAGTGCATAAAAAAATCCAAGAGCAAATGCTCTTGGATTTACATTAAAACCGTCAACGTATTTTAGGACGAGACAATGGCATACAAAACTACTGTTATTTCATTTGCTCTTTGAAGTTGATCGAATCGAGCCTAGAAGATAAAAAGTGGCTCGCAATGAACATGCACCAAGTGCTTCTAATATCACTCCTTATTTTCACTTATTACTTGCTCAACAAAACCGACACCAGCGAGATCATAGAGGTTGTAGATATTATCGACTCCAAGTTCTTCAATTGATTTGGCATCTTCAGTATTGAGAATTAGCACACTGAATTTACCTTGATAGCTTTGCTCTTTAAGTTGTTCAATGGCTGAGATGTTACCTGAATGCTTTGGCATCGCGAGAAACACGCGTTCGATACACCGTAAGTTATCGACTTTTTTCCAAAAGTCACAATCAGAGGCATCTCCTTGTACGACATTACGTCCAGCAGATTGATGAAATTCAACCAGTTCAGTTTTGTGTTCAATCCCTAATACTTCACAGCCGTATTTATTTTTTAAGGCATCATAGGCTCCGGAGCCTATTCGCCCCATACCTAGAATTAAGAAGCGTGGTGTTCCTAGTGTGATAGGGCTGTCTTCCGGATGGAGGGCTGTAGCTTGGAGTCTTAATAGTGTTTGTTCTAGCCGATTGTATATGGGATCAACATAAGCATTAAGCAGTGCGGCGATTACAAAGCTAATACTCAGTGCTATAGCTAATATCACTAACCACTGTGGCGATATTATTCCCATGCTGATGGCCACAGCCATAACAATTAATCCAAATTCACTATAATTGGCCAGATTAAATGCACTGAATAAGGCCGTTCGTGAACGTAAGCGAAAGCGAGTTAATAGGATAAGAAATAGAGCGACTTTGAATGGCAAGAATAGTGCTAGCAGTAAAGCTAAAGTGATGTCTTGTAGGCTTGGAAAGCCGTTGAGACCAATGCTTAAGAAAAACGCGATTAAGAATATTTCTTTAAAATAGAATAATGACTTAGAAAGTGTAGATGCTTTGGTATGTCCCGATAATAGCACCCCAATGATCAATGCACCTAAGTCAGCTTTTAAGCCAAGTAATTGGAAAGTCCAAGCACCTAAAACTAACGCCATAACCAACCCGAACAGCACCATGAGTTCGCCATGCCCTATGTTGTCCATGATGTGATAGAGCACTGGTTTTAAAAGAGGGAGTAATAACAAGCAAAGTGCCCAAATTGAAGGTATCTCACCTTTAGATATGGTAAGAAAGGCGACAGCAAAGATGTCTTGTATGATTAAGATCCCAATGGCGATTCTACCCGAGAGGGCTTGTATATTACCTTGCTCTTCTAGGGTTTTAACCGCAAATACGGTACTTGAGAAACTTAAAGCAAAACCGATGATAAATAGTTGGTTAATGTCGAGGTCAGTAATTTGTTGAAGCCCAATGTAACCAAGTAATTTAAGCAGGGGAATAAAGAATAATATTGAGCCTAATAAGTGAATACTGGAGGTGGCTAAGACTTCTTTTTTAAATAAGCTCTTGATATCGAGCTTTAAGCCAATTGCGAACAGCAATAAGGTTATTCCAAGTTCTGAAACTTGGTGAAGAAACTGGATGCTGCTCTCTTTAATTCCTACATAAGATAAAGCAAAACCAGCAATCAAATATCCAATTAATGGTGGAAACCCTAAACGACTTATCAGTATTCCACATAAGAAGGTGATGACTAAGAGTACAGGTTCCATTTGACTCCGATTATATGTTCAGCTGATGATTATTTAAGTTATGCCATACCGTGATTAAAGATGTGTTACCAATTTTCGATAAAGCGATGCAGCGCTTTACTGCATCGCTTGGTTCATAAGCTCTATAGCCCGTTACTGAAAAACAGGGCGTTACTATAGATTTTTTCACTGCCCAGCCATACGTTTCTGAAAACTAGGTTTTCTGCAAAGCCAATCACACGTCCTCGACCGAGTCGCTCGGCGATCATGGAATGAAGTTTAGGGTAATGCTGTTGATATTCCGGCGCCATATAACCGCTTGCCAGTGGTGACTGATGATATTGTCCTGCACTGATAAAGGATGCTTTTGGAGCTTCAAATGCCACAATATGATTTTTCATCAGACGAATACGAGTATTGGTGACACCAAAGTTTAATGGGTGGCTATTGTCTAAATCAATATTGACGATTGCGCCACCAATGGTTTTACGAGCACGCAGATTTTCTTGGTCACCAAAGGTTAACCCTTTTGTATCAAACAGTTCATTAGCTTGTTTACTGTTAAACACTTCCGTTTGAAGAAGCTTATGTTGTTTAAGCCAGCTTACCGCGGCTTTTTGAGCGACAATGGTGCCACCATTTTGGGCAAATCGTTTTAGTTTGTCAGCGGTTTTAGCCGTTAACGAAGCATACCAGCCGTGAGCAAATAGGACGTGGCTGTAATCATTTAAGTTAATACGGCTAAGGTTATCAGCATCCACTAGGGTTACCGGCATATTTAAGGTGTTATCTAAGAAGTTCCATAGCTGACCGACTTCCATCGGATTTGTGCTATCACTGGTTACCAATAGCGGTTTTACTGGCGTTACAGGAACAAAGTTCGGGCTGCCCAAATCAATACCCGATACGGCGGCAAAGGTAGAAACAGGGGTAATGTTTAAATTGTGTCGCTTAGCTTCGGTTTTAATTGTTGTTACTAAGCTATCGCGGTTAACATCATCCTGCTTAAGTAAAATTTGTAGGGTGCCAGAGCCTAACGTCTTTGTTTTCTCGCCAGCGGTTACCGTTAAAGGCTTAGTACTAAATTTGGCATCAATGCCTTTAGCCAGCAAGCTTTGTAAGAATGGTGCCGCATTAGACTGTTGCCAATCAATTAAAACGGCTACTGAATCTGGAGCGATTTCATTTGGTGTATGTCTTTTAACGCTTGAAGTCAGGTATTTATTGGAAATATTGACCTCTTCAGCCAACTGTAAATCGAATGCCGCCGATAGGTCGAAGCTTGATACATCGTAAAACGTTTCGTCTTTAAACGACTGACGCTTGTCAAATAAGGCACGGGTCAAGGCATGTTGAGGTTGAGCATAAGGAATAAACAACGAGTCTTGCTTAGCAAAAGTTAGCATGTTTTGTTTGATATCACGATTCAGATACTCAAAATCAATATTATGCTGAGCTAAGATCTCGGCAAATTGTTGTAAACGATGTGGATCATGTTTGGCGCTGAGCAATACCCCTTCCTGACGTCCCGCTTTATTACGGCGCTTATCAAAAAACTCGGCTTGATAGTCGTGTAGCTCTTTTTTCAGTGCCAATGTGCCTTTAAGGCTAGAGATAGAGGTGGCAAATTGATTCTGAATAGCTCGCTCTAATGTCACTGCACCATTTGGAGAGTCTACCCCTTTACCTCGTGCACTGGCTTGTTCGAACAATACTCCAATCGCACCGTTGATATCGGGGTAGGTTGAGCCTTTGCCATAGAAGAAGTCATCGAACGATTGCTTAGAAAAATAGGGCTGCCCCATTTTATCCAGCTCTGAGCGATGATAGTTGGCAATTTTATCGGTGAGTGCTTGGTTTTGCTTTGGGGTTAACGGATGAGTGCGCTCTGGTACGCCCGGTTGGAAGAAGTAGCTAGAACGATGCCCCATTTCGTGAAAGTCACCCACATAATGCGGTTGCCACTTGTGAAATAACGCCACACGTCCTTGAGATTCAGGATGACGGAGGAACAGCCAGTCACGGTTGAGATCGGCGAGATAATGATTAAAACGACCTCGTTCCCAATGCTGATGATGCTCACGATTGTTAGGATCAAGATTTAAAACGTTGCTGCGATTGTTGTTTGCCCAGTTGGCAAAGCGATCCATGCCATCAGGGTTCTGACTTGGAGTGACGATCACCACCATGTCATCTAATAACTGCTTTACCCAAGGTTCATTACTGGCACTCAAGTAGTAACTCAATGCCATCGCAGCATGAGCGCCGCTGGCTTCGTCACCGTGAATCGAGTACGCCAACCAAACCACTAATGGACCATCAACTTTATTACCTGTTTTGACGGTGGCACGTTGATTGATGATCTCATTTAGACGTTGTTGATTTTCTTCAGAAGTGATCACCACAGAAAGTTGCTGACGACGCTCGTGACTGTATCCCGTGTCTTCTAACGATACTTTTGCGCTTTGTTGCGCCAGTAGTTTTAAATAGCCATTGAGTTGGTCATGGCGCAGATGCCACTCACCCAATGGATAACCTAGATAATTTTCTGGTGTCATCAAGTTAGATGTATATTGAACTGAAGGTAATTCAAATTCCGTCTGAATGGTTGCGTGAGCCGAGGTTAAAAGGCTACTGCTTAATAGCAAAGAGCTTAAGGATAAGAGCGCAAGTTTTTTCATTGTTATGGTATCGTTTATTGGAAATGATGTTTATGTGACCAAGTTAACATTTAATGAAACCGTGATAAAGGCTACACACTTTCAGCAACAAAGAGTATCATTAGCGACTATAACTTAGTGAATAACTCAGGTATTGAAGTAGGTCGGCATGATTAGCATTTCTGAAGCAGCACAAAAGCATTTTGTAAAACTATTGGCGGATCAGCCAGAGGGCACACATATTCGTGTATTCGTCATTAGCCCTGGTACGCCATCGGCGGAATGTGGTGTGTCTTACTGTCCACCAGATGCCGTGGAAGAAGATGATATTCAACTGGATTTTGATGGCTTCAGTGCAATGGTCGATGAAAAAAGTGCGCCGTTTTTAGAAGAAGCGAGCATTGACTTTGTGACTGATCAACTTGGCTCTCAACTGACCTTAAAAGCACCAAACGCCAAAATGCGTAAAGTGGCGGATGATGCGCCGCTGAAAGATCGTATCGAATATGTGATCCAGTCTGAGATCAATCCACAGCTTGCGAGTCACGGCGGTAATATTTTATTGACGGAGCTAACTGAAGAAGGTGTGGCGGTACTTCAATTTGGTGGTGGCTGTAATGGCTGTGCTCAAGTAGATGTGACACTTAAAGATGGAATTGAAAAGCAATTATTAGATCAATTCCCTGGTGAGCTGACTGGTGTCGTCGATGCCACCGATCACCAACGTGGTGACCACTCTTTTTATTAAGTTCTTAAACTCTCACTGTGTGGGCTTTTCAGCGTTGATTTTTCTTTGTAATAAAAGCTTAAATTAGCCCACGAGTTCTTCTTTTTCATACTTCGAATATTGCAACGCTGAATTAGTCCTATAAGTTGCATAATTCAAGTATCACCTATATGTATTGAAATCGCAGAGAATATACCTATGTCGTTTATTCTCTAGCATTTTAAATCAAAACCCTTTTTTTAACGGTTTCTATACCTGCATCTTTTGAATATATAGGTTCTTTTTGTTCTAATAAATTCATCTTAGATTGGTGATTTTAATTGAACTTTCAGCATATAGTTGAAATTCATTGGGTGTTTTATGTACAAGGTGGGGTTTGTTACCATTTTAAAGTGATTGTGGTTTTTCGCTATTTTTAACGGTTGATAATAAAAATGTAGGCAAATAGTAGTAAATGCTCATAAATTAAACTTTCTTTATATAAGGCATTTTTATCAATACAAATTTTTAAATTTATTTTTTACATAAAGAATTAGAGAAAGCCTACGCCTCCCTTAATAAATGATGTTAGTTCTAACATAGATTTTTATTGCCTTGATAAAAAATTCACTTTATTAGCAATAAAATTCAAAAGTTATTAATAAAATTTCACTGTACATAAGCTTAAAGCCCGATATTTTTAACTCATTACTCGCAAAAAGAGGGGGGTAATGTTATGGCTAGTTCTTCAGCAGTGTTAACACAACCAGCACCCACATCAGTTGGCACACAACAGGTGCAAACCGCTGATGTAATACCCTCATTATGTGAAAATGAACTCAGCACGGCTTCGATAAATCCAGAGTTAAACCCTATTTGGTCTGAATTAGTTGAAGACATCAATATCCTTAAGCCGATGTTTGAGCAGCAGCTCATCGACTCTCATCGAACCATTGACTGGGAGTTACTCCAATACCATTTGATTAATCAGGTAAATGGTCAACCAAGCGATAAAAATATTAAGAATTTTGCCGAGGCGATTAGGAGATTTCGAAATCGTATCTGTGGTGATCCTAATATGCCATGCAATCAACAAGCACTTAAAGTCATAGCATTACAACTGTCTTATTCAGACTCTTTTTCTTTTGAACAAATACATCAAGATGTGGCGCTCAGTAACCAAGGTCTGCTTCATATTCATCTACACCTAAGAACGAGACTGTTATTTGAAACCGTCATGCAGAGTGAGCGTGGTTTTGAGCGCTTTGATGAGCACGGCAACATCAAAGTAGGTAGTATCAATACCACCTTGACACAAATCGGAAAAGGCGGCGAGCCGAACTTACAAGAATATGTCGATGTGTACAAGCCGGGACGTACAAGCTCGGGTTCTGTAAAACATCAACACAGAAGAATATTAGAGATTTTGGGAGAGTTAGCGCCAAGGATGGGAGTTGATTATACCGCGCCTGTTGAAAGAAACCTGTGGGGTAAACCTGTTGCTAGTGTATTAGAGGCACAAGATGAAGAATTGATGCCTGAGCTACAACAGCGCTGCCGTATTCTAAATGTGCTAAATTTTGGTGCTCAGCTATATTGTCGACATATTAACCTAATCGTGGCTGACGACAGCAAATGTTATAGCCATGGCTCACCTGCTCAAACAGGATTGATGCAATTATTTAGACTAAGAGAACCGAATTGTGGGCTTAACTATGATGCACATACTGGACACTTTTTAGGAAGGCATAATAGCCCAAAAATCCCAGAGGAAATGCTCACCTCAATGGCTATTACTCAGCAAAAGGCATTAGCAGTATTACCTCAAATTCCGACTTTAGAACCTCAGTTAGTAGGTCGGAATTTCACTTTTTCAGGAGAGCATGGGTGTTGTTTTAAATTTACCGGCAAAAAAGAAAAAACCAACCCAAGCTATGAAAAAGTCGTGACAGATATTATTCCATCCTTGCCTGAGTACGCCGTAGAGCCTTTCTTGTGGCACTGGATTAAACTCACACGAACAAAGGATGCTGAAGGGTTAGCTCACTTTGCCTATGATATGTATTTACATCGCCCTTCATTATCACAAGCAGAGCTTGGGTATGTTGCCGCTTTAAGAAGACGTATTTTGGGTGATGACTTAATGAAAGAGGCGTTGGTAACGCTTTGTAATGATACCAGTAAAGACAGCATGGGTAGGCCCTTTAAAAGTATATGGGCTCAGCAGTTACTTGGTTTGGTTGGAGTTAAAATTGAACTGACTCAAACGAGAGGCTCAACAAAATGGCAAGAAAGTCCGGCAACTTCCGAGAATGCGAATCGAAGAAGAGGTCCCAGTCGTCGAGATGCAAATTCAGAACGTATCGAAACGGGCACTTGGGTCGTATCACCAAATAGTTCTTCCAATATGGGGGTGTTACGTAATGCTGTGAGTTCAGGTAACTTAGGAGAAGTTAAGCAGCAATTGGAGGAGGGAGGTATTGCTAGACAATACCAAATGAAAGAACGAACCTTTTTTTTCCGTTATATTCTCCATTTAGCATGTCGAAAGGAACGGTATGAAATTGTTAAGTATCTTCTTGAGCAGTCTTATGTTGATGTTAATGCTAAAAATAATCAGGGGAGAACGGCATTACATATTGCCATAGATAAGGGAAATGTAGATCTCGTTAAGCTGCTGTGTAGCCACAAGTCTATTGATCTAACGAGTACGGATAAAAAAGGCTACACCCCATTGCATTTGGCCTGTGCTTCAAAACATCAAGATGATGGTGCAATGGCAGAGACCATTGCTAAGCAAAATCCTTCTGTATTGAACCAATGTTCATTGCCAATCACTGAAGAGTTTTCTAATCGAGTGAACAATGTTTCTCAGAGGGCGGAAGAAGTTAGCCAAGTGCTTGGGCTACGTCAGTTTGATCAACAATTGACGACCCAACGTATAACTCCATTGCAACAGTGCATTTTGAGTGGTCAAAAAGGTTTAGCGCAACGCTTAAAAACGGTAGGAAAAGGAATAAAAGTATCCTTAATTCAAAATACTTCATGTCTCAACAATACCTTACATTTATTGGCTTCTATGGGGAAATCAGAAGAGCTTGAATGGCTATTAAAACAAGCACAAGTGACTGAGGAACAGTTAAAACAGAAGGGTAATGCGGGCTTCACACCACTACAGTTAGCTGTGGTGCTAGGGGATGAATGCAATGTCCGTACAATGCTTAATTATGGTGCCTGTCGTAGAGCATGTGTGAATCAAAAGTGGGGCACAGAAGAATGTAGAGTTACGTTATTGCATCTGGCCTCTAGACTACATCGTTTATCAGTTATGTCTGTGTTAGTCAGTTGCGATAAAGTCGACTTTAATGCTTGTGATTCTCGCGGAAGTCATATTTTACATGCGATTTTTCAATACAGAAGTGCAGTCGAGGTTCAAGAACAGCTAAATGCCATTATTCAGTCTCCTCCTCACTCTCCGTTACAACTAGATGTCGTTGATCAAGCTAAGTGTACCTTTGTTCATATTGCAGCAACTCGCTCAAGACAGCATGTGGTTCATGCTTTAGCCTTGCTGGATACTTTTACCGCCCCCGCTATTGTGACTGCTAGAAATCAACAAGGTGACACTGCGCTTCACCTTGCTATAAGGCAGGGTAATATTGGAGTGATCAAGGCGCTAGTATCCGCTCCTCTTTACAAAGTTAACGCGGTTGATTCTGAAAAAAATAGCCCCTTGATGTTAGCGGTAAACTTGGGAAAAGCTGAAGCCATAACGGAATTACTTTGTCATCAACATTTGGATTTAACACTCCAAAATGAACAGCAAGAAAATGTATTCCATCTTGCTTGTCGTAAACAAGAGACTGGTGAACTTAAGAAAATAATTCATTATCTCAAACACCATCTTGTTTTGGGACCGAGCTATGCTATGGAACAAGATACTCCTCAACCCCTTGCTCAATGTGTTGCAGGACAACATGCTACTAATCGTCAATGCTACACGGACTTGCTAAATCGAAAAAATACTACAGGTCAAACACCACTGCATTTGGCCTGTGACGCTAATAATTTGGAGCTGGTCATTGAGCTAACGGAATTATGTTATTTTGGAAATCGTTTGAATCCTGTTATTGATATTTCAGCAAAAGATGATAACAACCAAACTCCGCTTCATATTGCGTGTTCTCATAATAACAAAGATATGGTGTTACATCTCATTTCTATATCCGATGAAAAAAAGTTTGCTCCCAAGCTGGATGATTTATATGAATTTTCTTCCGTTGTTTGGGTCACAAACGAGCGTACGCTAAATTGGGGGGAAGCGTTAGAAGAAGATCAGCAAGGTGAACAGACAAGCGTTGAAAGCGAAAATGGTGATACTGTAGAAGTCAGCTGGGATGTCGATGTTAGAGCAGTTGATGCTGAAATTGATAAGACCAAAGAGGTCGATGGCTTTGAAATGATAACTGTTAAACCTGATGCAAGTTGGGAGGAATCACCGCTTCATATCGCTACTCGTATGAATAATCAAGAAATGGTCGAAGCTATAGTTAGCTATCGTCCTGGTTACGTGCATATGGCAAATGCTCATGGCATCACTCCTTTCCATATTGCGTGCAAAAAGAAAATTCAAAAAGTGATTGATATTTTCAAAAGTTTTTTTCGAATAACAGTCCGTAAGCCAGCTTCCGTCAATAATACTCGTTTACATGAGGTTGTTCGTCATTTTGGCACTCGCGACGACGTTACCGAGCACCATTTTGAACAAAAGTTACTCGCCTGTACTCAGGGCGAAAGTAGTGTTAACACGCGTGATGATGGTGGCGACACTGCCTTACATGTAGCTATAGAGAGCAATCAGCCTGCTCTGGCAATTAGAATTCTCACTCTTAGAGGCCTCGAGCAGCCACCTGAAGCTAAAAAGCCATTAGAATTAATACCCGCATTTGAACCCAATTTAAGGAATGTTCACGGTCTAACGCCATTAGAACTTATTTTTTTCCGACGTCTTCATCAACAGGCTGAGTATGCTGAGTTGATACAATTATTATTACTAAAAGGTGAAGAAAACGGAAAAGATCCGAATTGGTTAAAAGCACAAGTTGTATCTGCTATTGAAAATGGAAACACGCCATTACTAGAAGTACTTATACGCTACTGCATTCACGAAATACCAGCAGAGACAGTGGAAAATCAGTACTGGTATTGTGATGAAGAAGGTAACACCTTCCATCACTTAGCTGCAAAATGTGGAAAGCCCGAAGTTATTGCTACATTAAGTAAATGTGGAGTGTATACAGGTACTCGGAATAAATTTGGTGATTTACCATTGCATACGGTAATAAAAGCCAATTTAGAAGAAGACAAAAAAATCGCATGTATTCGGGAGCTCTTAACCTGTCAGGAACCAGACTTATATGAGGTAGACGCTGAAGGTAATAATGTATTACATCTTGTTGCCATACATGAACCAGGCTTATTACCAATATTACTTGAAACAGAAAAAGTGCCACCTTTACCTCATTTGGTGGTGATGCATGAGTTCGACAAGGGAAGGTTAGAAAAAGGTGGATTAGGCTTAAATGAAAGAAATGGACAAGGAAAAACTGTATCAGAACTTGAAAGAAACGGACAAGGAAAAACTGTATTACAACTTGCGGCTGAAAATAAGCGAGCATCGCTTCGTCTTCTAGAATTTTTAGCCAAAAAAGGGGCAAAAGCCCCTGTCCCCGTCATGAAACAAATAGCTGAAGAGATGAAAAAGCAAGGTTGGCTAGAATCAGCTGAAGGGCTTGAAACAGGGAGTTTTCAGGCTGTTGATCATAGAGGTAACAACGCACTACACAGATTGTGCCTAAAAGGTGATTTTAAAACATTAAGGCATTTATTAGAGAATTATAACGAAGAGTTTTCACCTTGTTTATTGCAGGCCAATAATGAGGGCTATACTCCACTGCAAGTGGCGATACTGTGTAATAGTGAGGCTGTAGCTGAGGCCAAAAGCTCAGATAGCCTAGATGAGGTTAATGGCGATTTCTATGCTTGTGTTAAGGGAATATTGTTACAAAGTGGAGATGTAGGTTTTGGAATTGAAGCACACGGCGAGAATGTCATTCATCTTGCTTTAAGAGGAATAAATGATCCAAAGTCTGGTTTTACGATGAATATGATGAATACCCTGATAGGGTATATGAACAATAATAACCATTCATCACTGTTACCTAAGCCTGATCGTGATGGTTATACCATACTGCATCATTTTGCTATGACGGAATCAAAGCAAAATATCAAACAGATTAGAACTCTTTTAGACGTTCGACCAAAATTATTGTTGATACCAGACAGAGATGGAGTATCGCCATTACTTAGGGCGGTGCTTAATCAGCAAGCCAGTTTAGTTGCTCTCTACTACGATTATGCGATGGGTGATATAGAAGAACGAAAAGGTTTTACGCCTAACGAACAGTTGTTTATGTTGAGAGATGGATTACCGTCTAAAGAGCTACTTGCAACAGCATTATTGCCTGAACCAATGAGTATTCCAGTAAGTGATGACGATAGTGATGCAAGTGTAAATAGACTCAATCGACCAAGTATGATCACGCCATATGGACAAGAGTCTCGCACCTTACTGCAACACCTTGAAAATATTTGGGATGATTATGGGAAGTTAGACCCTCTGTTAATTGCAGTCGTTACAGATAATAGAAGGATAAGTAAAAAGTTACATGATATGGCTGCGCAATGTTATCCAAGTGCCAGTGAACATCGATATCGTGGTTCTAACTTGTTACACGTTGCATGCAAATACAGTGATCTTGATACCATATTGCATTTACTTGAAATAGAAGATCGGCGTACTTACGGCGGTAGTGGTGATGACAGTGATTTTGTCATGGTTCCTCGTGGTGGAGGGATACAACATTATTATGGATTGGCAGATCGTGACGTTGATAGTGATGGTGTTTTACACTTGCTGGTTAAATATGGAAGAACAGATGTGGTGCGCTATTTATGTTCTTCGGATATCGTTAAGGTGAGCCTCCCCTTACTTAATATGGACAATGGGGGGATGCAAACGGCAGAACAATTAGCACGTACTTTGGGTAAGACTGAGCTTGCTGAGATTCTTCAGGATAAGCGGACAACGTTAGAACGAGAACTTAAAGTCAAACCGAAAAAAACTTCTCGTTTTTCACGTAGCCGAAGTACACCTGTGCAAGTGGTTGAAACGACAGAGAACGAAGATTCTGACGACTCCAGAACATACTGTTATCCAGGTTCTTCATCTGTTTGGGATAGGGAGTCACAGGTGTGGATGGTTCCCGCTTCAATTAAAACTGTCGAAGATGAAGATGAAAAGCAAACGTCAACTTCTTCTACTTTGAGTCCTCAAGGCTTAACACCTGAACTGCCATTATCTGGTATAAGGGAGCAACCTCAACTTCACAGAACACAAAGTGAAGCCTCTCATTTGGCCGCTCGAACAGAGACAAATAGACCACTCAGTAACCAGCAATCGAATAGTGATGGCGATTTACCTTATTTAACTTCATCAACGGCAGCCGTTCGAAACCTGCATGGCGTAAACCCAATGCGTGATGAGCTTGTACAATCTCATATGGATTATTCAAAAAGTCAGTCACAATCACGACCTAACAAGCTTCAGCTGTTGGCGACGCCAAGCCATGGAACAGTAACATCGGCACGAACTTCTCCGGTCACAGATAGTGCTCATGGTAGCGCTGCGCAAACTCCTAACCCTATCTTTAGAATTTCATCTGCTGAGCCTTCCCCTGCTGTTACTCCAGTATCGGGATTTCCCAATCAACACTCTAATGGTAATAAAGAAACGGAGCAGGGAAAGGGAGTCACTCCATCATTGGCTGCGACCGGTTCACAAGGACAACTTCCAAGGCCAGCAAGTACGTATAGCACCAATAGCAATGATTCAGGCATCAGTAACCCTTCAACTTTTGCCGAAGAAGAACAAGAAGACACTACCTTGACGGAACAGGCTGATGATGAAATGCAATTTGATTTTGATAATCCTCCTACGCTTGAGGAGATGGTAGAAACCATGTCACAAACTGCAGCGCAGCCTAAAAAGGATGACTTAAATCCGTTTCCGCTGGGAATGGATAACACCCCCTAGCTATTAATTCTCGCTCGCATCATTTTATAGTGTAAGCCTAGCGTCAGGCTTCGGCTAAGCATAAAACCACTGAGTGCCAACCAGAGAGCATGGTTACCAAATGTCTGAGTAAGCCACCACAGTGGAAAAAACACGGCTAGAGTAGAAAATATCATGCTATTTCGCATGATTTTACCTTTAGCTAAACCAATATAAACGCCATCAAATAGGTAACAGCTAAAACTCCATAAAGGTAATAAAGCCAACCAGATTAAATAATCATTTGCCGTAGAGCGAATATCAGGAAGATCCGTCAATAATGCAATTAAATAGGTGCCACTGAAGTAGAATATAAATGCGAATCCGAGAGCAATCACTCCTGACCAAAACCACGCCAGCCATACAGATTCGGTTAATTTTTGCCATTGCTGTTTACCGTAAGCCTCTCCCACTTCCACTTCGGCATAATATGCGACACCATCTAGAGCATAGGAGATCAATAACAGCAAATTCAGAAGCACTGCATTGGCGGCGAGGACATTGTCTCCTAATCGTGCGGCATAAAACGTCATAAAGGCCAGTGTTAGTTGTAAACATAGGCTACGAATGAAGATATCCCTATTGAGGCTTAACAGTTGCCGATAGCCCGCCTGTTTCAGTAGTTCGATGATATTAATATCTGGTAGTGGTAACTTTTTCCATTGTTGAAATACAAAGTAACTGGCTATGATAAATGCCGTAAAATCGGCAAAAACAGAAGCCCATGCAGCGCCGGCAACACCTAAACCTAATCCCCAGATAAACCAAAAATCTAATACAATATTAACGCTGTTGGCGATGATCAGTTGCCACATGGCGACCTTTGGCAAGCGTTTCCCCAGCAACCACCCAAGCATCACTAAATTCACCAAAGCCAATGGCATCGACCAGATACGAATACTGACGTATTGTTGAAAGTAATGAGCGACTTCTTGGCTAGTGTCACTTAAGGTCAATGCCAATTGAATGATCGGCTGTTGAAACACCAAGATACCTAGCCCCAGTACTACTGCCATTGCAGCACCTTGTACTAATAATCTGGCTTGGTCACTGTCAGATCTACTGGCTTGTGCGGTTAATCCTGTGGTGGACATACGTAAAAAACCGCAAAGCCATATCATTAAGCTGATTACTGTTGAGCCAAGGGCAACGGCTCCTAAGTAATAGGCTTCGGATAAATGCCCCACCATGGCTGTGTCTACAAGTCCTAGCAATGGTACACTGATGTTGGAAATGATAATGGGGATCGCCAGTGACCACAGGCGTCTATGCTGATCTTTGCAAAAGAGTATGGAAAACCGACTCATAGGAAATCAAATTTCATGAAATTAGTGTGCAAGCTTATCTTAATTTTAGGTTTTTTTGTAATATCGTCAGTACAAGCAACGGTGATTTTACAGTATCACCACGTTTCGAGTGATACACCAGCGATCACCAGTGTTACTCCAGAGCAGTTTGCTGAGCAGATGCAGTATCTTGTTGATCATGAGTTTAATGTGGTGCCTTTAAGTAAGGTCATCACAGCGTTGAAAAAAAAGCAAACTCTGCCCAATAAAACCGTCGCCATTACCTTTGATGATGGCTATCGCACCATTTATGAAAATGCACGACCGATTTTAAATGAGTATGACTTCCCATATACGATGTTTTTGGCCTCAAAGCCCATTGAGCAAGGTTTCAAAAATATGATGAGCTGGAAGCAGATCCAAACCATTGCCAAGGAAGGGGCGGAAATCATGAATCATACTTATGACCATGTGCACCTTATTCGTATGCGTCCTAATGAATCCCAAACACAGTGGCTTACTCGCATTAAGAGCAATATTGAGAAAAATGAAACCATTATCAAGCAGTACACTGGGCAAAACTTTAAAGCTTTAGCTTATCCATATGGTGAGTACAATACTCACATTATGAGGATGTTAACCGAGATGGGGTATGTGGCATTTGGTCAGCACTCTGGTGCGGCAGGCGTATACTCATCACTTACCGCATTGCCGCGCTTTCCTGTAGCGGTGCCCTTTTCCAAAATGTCTGCACTAAAAGTTAAGATCCATAGCTTAGCCATGCCTGTGCTCAAGCAGCAACCGATTGAATCGCAAATTGATAAAGACCAGCACAGGCCGACGTTAACCTTAACCATAGATACTCATGATATTCGCAAATCTCAATTGATGTGTTACGTCTCTCATCAAGGTGCACATTTGCCTGTATGGATAAATGACAATACCTTTACTATTCAAGCTAAAAGAGCGTTAGCCGCGGGTCGCTCTCGTTATAACTGCACCGTACCAAGCAAAACCAGCAATCGATATTATTGGTTTTCCCATACTTGGGTAAAACCGAAACCAAATGGGGAATGGGTGAAAGAATAATGCAAACGGTTATTAAATCATTTTCTGAACTATCCACTCATGAATTGTATGCGTTGTTAAAGGTCAGAGTGGATGTGTTTGTGGTCGAACAAAATTGCCCTTATCCAGAACTGGATGAAAAAGACAGAAATTCAGATGCTTACCATATATGGTTCGTTGCAGAAGATGGTAATATAGCGGCTTATTGCCGAGTGTTACCGCCAGGGGTAAGTTACCCAGAAGCCAGTATTGGTCGAGTCTTGGTGGCTGAGTCATACCGACAGCAAAGATTAGCGACTCAGCTAATGAAAGCTGCTTTGGAATGCACACAAAAGCAATGGCCCAAAGCCGGTGTTCAAATTGGAGCGCAAGAATATTTGATGAGCTTTTATGAAAGCTTAGGATTTGAGCCGAATTCAGACATGTATTTAGAAGATGGGATCCCCCATAGGGACATGTTGTTAACACATTAAAAATACAGAGTGTGATCCAGTTAACCTCATAATAAAAGCAACTGGGTTACTCTGAGTGCAGATAAAAATTTAAAAGAAATAACAAGGGGTTTTAAAATGTCAGATGTCTTTCACCTTGGGTTAACCAAAGCCATGTTAGATGGGGCAAATGTAGCAATCGTGCCGGGTGATCCTGAGCGTGTAAAACGCATTGCCGAACTAATGGATAACCCAACGTTTTTAGCCAGTCACCGCGAGTACACCAGCTATCTAGGTTACTTAGATGGTAAGCCCGTTGTGGTGTGCTCAACCGGTATCGGTGGTCCGTCAACGTCTATTGCGGTAGAAGAATTGGCGCAATTGGGTATCGATACTTTCTTACGTGTTGGGACGACTGGTGCGATTCAAAGTCACGTAAACGTGGGTGATGTGATTGTCAGCCAAGCTTCGGTTCGCCTTGACGGTGCGAGCTTACACTTTGCACCAATGGAATTCCCGGCGGTGGCTGATTTTAATTGTACGACCGCTATGGTTGAAGCGTGTCGTGATGCTGGTCTTGAACCACATGTTGGTATTACGGCATCTTCTGATACTTTCTACCCAGGTCAAGAGCGTTACGATACGGTAACGGGTCGAGTGACACGTCGTTTTGCTGGCTCAATGAAAGAATGGCAAGACATGGGCGTACTGAATTATGAAATGGAGTCAGCGACTCTGTTTACTATGTGTGCTTCACAAGGTTGGAAAGCAGGTTGTGTTGCAGGTGTGATTGTTAATCGTACTCAACAAGAGATCCCAGATGAAGCAACCATGAAGCAAACTGAAAGCCATGCTGTGAATATCGTAGTGAATACGGCACGTAAATTGGTTTAATTGCGCTTTTATAGCAAACTCAATCTGAAGCCCTGCTATTGTTCAACCAATATCAGGGCTTTATATTTTGCTCTGAATCATATTGATCAATGGCAACCTGTAAGGCATTTAAGTCATTGGCACATAAATATGGGCGCAGTGCTTTAAACTTGTCTTCTGACCACTGGTAAATGTTGAGCGACAGTAAGGTGTCAATTACATCCTTACTGAATCTTTTGGCCACCAATTTAGCGGGATTTCCTGCATAAACGCAGTAAGGTGGAACATCCTTAGTCACAACACTGTTGGCGCCAATGACGGCTCCTTCGCCTATGGTTACTCCAGGCATGATCATGGCTCGCATTCCCAACCAAGCGCCACTATGAATATGAGTATTACCTTTACCGATATAAGCGTTTTCTATGTGTTCAGAGAAAGGATACAAACAGAACCAATCGGCACGATGGGTATGATTACCGCCCATTAAAATGACGACTTCAGGCGCAATGCAGACATAGTCGCCAATATACAGTTTATCAATAGTCCAACGAGGTGTTTTGTCTTTGGTGGCGTGATCGCCATAAAGGTAGCGTACCACGGATGGTTCAAATCCAGCGTCTAAATAGTCGCTGTAGTAACTGTGTTTGCCTTGAATGATGATGTTGGAATTGTTGACGCTGTCGTGCAGGAGTTGCACTTTCGTCCAGTGTTTTGACTTATCCAAGATGGGTCTCCTAGGGCACGGTTTCACTAAGTATGGATCAGTGAAGGGAAATACCCTAGGAGAGTTGGGAACCTATTGTTGTTGCTGTCTTTTCGCGGCTTGTTCTTGCTCCCAAGCCCAAATTGGTGGTTTCACTAACAAGTTCCAGCGGTAGCCCCATGAAGGTGCATTCCACAGTTGTTTAGCCAGTTTGGTATAGCCACCAAAGTATACTTTGAATGGATTCACGGTATTAATTTTTGGATAAACACCGTATTTCACTTTTTCTTCTTCGCGGGCGAAGGTACCAAACATGCGATCCCAGATGATCAAGATCCCAGCATAGTTCTTATCCACATATTGCTTGTTGGTCGCGTGGTGAACCCTGTGGTGCGATGGCGTATTAAATACTGCTTCAACTGGACGTGGGAATTTTTTTACCGCTTCGGTATGTAGCAGAGTTTGGAACACCTGAACGATAGTTTCACACATCAATACCATTAGCGGATTAAAGCCTAACAATACTAGTGGTAAGTGGAAGAAGAATGGGAAGAACCAATCTAACGGACCAAAGCGATACGCTACCGAAATATTAAAGTAAGGCGAGCTGTGGTGTACAGTGTGGGTTCCCCATGCAAAACCGCTTACGTGCATAAAACGGTGTTCCCAATAGTAGGCTAAATCTGCCAAGATCAAACAGGCTAAGATTGTCCAGCCAGTAATGGGTAAGTGGGTGATACTCCAATTGTTATAGAAATAATAAAACGCACCAAGATAAGCTAAACCGACCACGAAGATGATCGCAAACAAAAACCCTAAGGTGATGAAGTTGGTGATACTGTCACCGATAAGGTTTAAAGTGAGCTTTTTCTTAACCGCATAGCGGATGATCTCTAAGCCAAAAATAGCTAAAGCTAGCAGTAAAAAGTTATTGTCAATCCATGCTTCGATGTACGGCAAGGCATTTTCTGAGAATACTTGAGACATAAACTTCATAACGATATTCCCCTATTGATAGTGAACAAATAATTGAGTGGATTTGAGTTCGCCATTAGCACCAAGATCATTGACCTCTAATACCATATCAATTGGGCGAGCGTAGTTGATGTTGTTCCAACCTTGGATTAACTGTTTGGTGGAATACTTTCCTTTTGGCAGTAACTCATCAAAGTCATCTGCTTCAGGTAATGCCACTGAATGTTTACTGGTGTGTAAACTCGATGCATCGAGTCCAATCGTAACCTTAGCTTCAGAGTAATCAGAGCTGATGTCTTGGTACACGACGTACAATTTGATTGGCGCCCCTGTGAACTTTGAGGTAAACGTTTGAGATTGCAAAAATTCCGACCATAGGCTTGGTATGGCATCAAGCTTGGTCATTTTTGTAATACCTGCAATGGCTTTTGGAAGCGCTGTTAAATTTTGTGGTTTTACTGAAGGCTCTGCTGTTTCATTTTCTGAAACTTGTGTTGATGCTTGAGCGGCATTCGCTTCTACTGGTGTAGGCTGAAAGAGTACCAGTAGCCATATCCCAAATACGATTGCGACCGTGGCTAATACAGATTTAAAAAATGTCATTATAGGGTCCACCATTGAACAATTGCTGGCAGTATAATTATTACGCCATAAATTATCAATGTGAAAATTTATTGTTTTTCTCAAATATAAACAGTATGACTGAGTAATAACTCGTAAGTTTGTTTAAAAAGTTTTCATTAAATTGACATAATATGTCGACAGAATGAAACCCCATGCGTATATTAGGGTTATTGTTTCACCGATATTTCAAGGATGTATTATGTCTTTAACTGATCCCATCGTAATATGGGCGTTGATTGGGTTGTTTTTGATCCTTGCTGAAATCATCCTACCCGGCGGCATTGTGATCTTATTGGGGGTTGCTTGTTTGGTGGTCTCCAGCATGTTGTGGGGTGGGGTGGTAGAAGGGCTCAACCAAAGTTTAACCTTGTGGTTTATTACCTCAATCGTGTTGCTTTTACTGTTTCGAGGGCTTACCCAAAAAATGATTGGGGGCGATACCCATGTGGACAACACGGATGAAGGCATTGATGTTTATGGGCAAATCGCTACCGTAAAAGAAACGATTGGTCCAGGGGAACAACAAGGACGAATTCGATTTAATGGCTCAGATTGGCCAGCCGTGGCCGATGGCAGTGAAATTGCTGTCGGTGAGCAAGTCAAAATCATTTGCCAACAAAACATCGCTTTTGTTGTCGAACTTGATAGTGAACAACAAGATTCATAAGTAAAAAAGGAATTAATTATGCTGACGTTTACGATAGCAGTATTAGTGCTGCTGTTTATTTTATTCAAATTGATGCTGGTGGTACCGATGCGCGAGGTCGTTGTGATCGAGCGATTAGGTAAGTTCCGCACTGTATTGCAACCGGGGTTTCACTTCCTTATTCCATTTTTAGACCGTGCCGCCTATCGTCACGATACCCGTGAACAAGTGCTGGACGTTCCTACCCAAAGCTGTATTTCTAAAGACAATACCCAATTAGAAGTGGATGGTTTGGTGTATCTAAAAGTCATGGATGGTCGTCTTGCCAGTTATGGGATTGAAGATTATCGTCGAGCGGCGGTGAATCTTGCACAAACCACCATGAGATCGGAGATTGGTAAACTCACGCTAAGTGAAACCTTTGCTGAGCGAGAGAAATTGAATGAATCCATTGTGAGAGAAATCGATGTAGCGTCTGAGCCTTGGGGCATTAAAGTCCTGCGTTATGAAATTCGCAATATCTCTCCGTCTTATCACGTGATCCATACCCTTGAGAAGCAAATGGAAGCCGAACGTCAAAAGCGTGCTGAAATTACCTTAGCCAATGCAGAAAAAGCCGCCACCATTAATTTATCAGAAGGTGAGCGCCAAGAAGCCATCAATTTATCAGAAGGTGAAAAACAAAAGCGCATCAATGAAGCCATCGGTACAGGGCAAGAAATTGCCATTGTCGCCAAAGCTAAAGCTGAAGGTATGGCGAAAGTATCAGAAGCCTTGTCAAAAAACGGCGGTAACGATGCCATGAACATGCTGCTAAAAGAGCAATTTATTAAGCAAGTGGGTGATATTTTAGATAATACCCAAGTGTCAGTGATCCCCACTGAAATCGCTAAAGTTGAAGGTTTTTTCCAAGGGATGGATCAAGTGAGTGCCACCATGAATAAGCAGGGAGGACAAGGGTAATGAACTTTGAAGTGAATCAAGATTTCATCATCATGGTGATTTGGGGACTGCTGTTTTTGATGTTCATCCTCAAGTTATTTCAATCTATCCGTTTAGTACCGACCAAGTCTGCTTATGTTGTAGAAAGGCTTGGAAAATACCATTGTACGTTAGATGCGGGTTTTCATGCTTTGATCCCATTTGTGGATAAAGTGGCTTACATTCACGACTTAAAAGAAGAAACCATCAACGTACCACCACAAGAGTGTTTTTCTTGTGATGAAGTTAAAGTCGAAGTCGACGGCGTGATTTATATGTCTGTTATTGATCCAGTTAAAGCCAGCTACGGGATCACCGATTATCGCTATGCGGCCATTCAGCTCGCGCAAACCACCACCCGCTCAGTGATAGGTACGTTGGATTTAGATAGAACCTTTGAAGAACGTGACGTGATTTCGGCAAAAGTGGTCGAAGTATTGGATCAAGCCGGCGCATTGTGGGGGATTCGAGTACACCGCTATGAAATCAAAAACATCACACCACCTGACACTGTTAAAAACGCCATGGAAATGCAAGTTAATGCCGAGCGTGAACGCCGAGCCGTGTTAGCGAAAAGTGAAGGTGACAAGCAAAGTCGAATTAATCGCTCTGAAGGGATCAAAACGGAAATGATCAATCGTTCAGAAGGTGAAATGCAAAAACGGATCAATGAAGCCGAAGGTAAAGCTGAAGAAATTTTAACCTTATCGAAAGCAACCGCAGAGTCGATAGAACGCCTTGCTGAAGTGATCTCTGCTCCGGGTGGACAAAATGCATTGCGGATGCAACTAGGGGAGCAATACTTCAGGCAGTTTGCGGCGTTAAGCCAAGAAGGTAACCGAGTGATATTGCCAGGAAACATAATGGACTTTGAGCAATGGCTAACGCACATTGATTTACAGAAAAAATAACGGTGCAATTTGAAGGTGAAACATTAAGCAAATTTCATCTTCAAATGTTGCGAATCGTAACAATGTCAGCGCAAAATATATTAGGGGCTGTTTATCTTTCAGGATGAAATTTTGTGCTATATGAGCGCTTTTCTGTTCAAGACGTGAGCAATGAAGCTTAGCATTCTAAGTAAATTGATCACAACGCAGAACAGGAAGCGCTCAAAAGCATCGAAGACAGCGTAAATCATCTAGAAAGATAAACAGCCCCTAGGGCATATTGTATTTCATAAGCCCTTTCATTTTGCGTTTTCAAGTAGCTTGACTAGGCTTGAAGTTAGCGTGTCTGTTTTCAAATAATTAGGCAATTACGGTGAACCAATGGATATTTTTGAAGAAGCGTTTTCTGAGTTAGGTATTGAGGGTATCACCTTTGGTGATGACAATGTATTGACCTGTGAGTTATCGCGTGAAGAAGAGGGTCGTAAGATTGTACTATCCCTATCAGCGTACCGAGACCATCAAGAAATGAGTCTTCGTTTATCGGTCACCACCAATAACACGATTCCTGAAAATGTACCTGAAGAGTTTATGCTCGCTTTTGGCGAACGTGCTATCGAACCTTTCCGTGGCGGTTACGGTATTGGCATTTTACCTGAGTGTAAGAATGTCACTGTTTATCGCAATATTATCATTTCTGGAAAGCCAAAAGGATTCATTAAAGACTCTGTGGGTGAACTCATAGAAGCAGCAGAAGAATGGGATTTAAAGCTTTATAATCTCAATAATAATGTGACGTCAAAACCCAAAAAAGCCGCTGCGGCTGGTGGTCAACGCCCCTTTATGGGACAACGCGGCTAATTAACTCCCTTCTATTATAAGCGCCAGTGATTACTGGCGTTTTTTCCTTCACAAAGACAACTCTCATGGTTCTTTGATACAATCGCCTCTCTGATTTTGGGAGGCGAGCATGGATCCATCTTCTTTATTAAACGGTCTCAACGATAAACAAGCGCAAGCAGTGTCTGCACCTTTATCTAATATGTTGGTGTTAGCGGGAGCTGGCAGTGGTAAAACTCGAGTACTGACTCATCGTATTGCATGGTTGATGCAACAGCTTGGGCAAAGCCCGTATTCGATTTTGGCTGTAACGTTTACCAATAAAGCCGCCGCTGAAATGCGTGAGCGTGTTGAGCATGTCGTGGGTACCAATATGAGCCGTATGTGGATTGGCACCTTTCACGGTCTCGCCCATCGTTTGCTTCGCACCCATTATCAAGATGCCAATTTACCGCAAAGCTTCCAAATTTTAGATTCTGACGATCAGCTGCGTTTGCTTAAGCGTATTTTAAAAAGTCTGAATCTAGATGAAAAACAATATCCGCCTCGCCAAGCTCAAGGTTACATCAATGGTAAAAAAGACCAAGGTCTGCGCCCAAAGGACATTGAAAATACCATTTTTCCGATTGAGCAAAACCTGAAGAAAATCTACGAGGTTTATCAAGAATCTTGTGACCGTGCTGGCTTGGTCGACTTTGCAGAGATCTTATTAAGAGCCCATGAACTGTGGCTCAATAAACCTCATATTCTTGCTCATTACCAAGACCGATTTAAGCATATTTTAGTGGACGAATTCCAAGATACTAACGCCATCCAGTACGCTTGGATCCGAGTGCTTGCTGGCAACAATGCCAATGTGATGATCGTTGGTGATGACGATCAGTCGATTTACGGTTGGCGCGGCGCACAAGTTGAAAACCTACACCGTTTTTTAAATGACTTTAATGGCGCCGAAACCATTCGTCTTGAGCAAAATTATCGTTCATCAGGCAACATTCTTAACGCATCAAATGAATTGATTGCCAATAACAGTGAACGTTTAGGTAAAAGCTTATGGACAGAAGATGTTGAAGGCGAAAAAATTGCCCTTTACTGTGCTTTTAATGAAATGGATGAAGCTCGTTATATCGTTAGCCGCATTGCTGACTGGCAAGATAACGGTGGCAGTTTAGCGGATTGTGCCATTTTGTATCGTTCTAATGCTCAATCACGGGTGCTTGAAGAAGCCTTATTGCACAAAGGCTTAGCGTATCGTATTTATGGCGGTTTACGCTTCTTCGAGCGCCAAGAAATTAAAGATGCCATGAGCTATTTACGCTTGATGGCGAACAAAGACGATGATGCCGCTTTTGAGCGTATTGTGAACACGCCTACCCGTGGGATCGGTGATCGTACCCTTGATATTTTACGTTCTACCGCAAGGCAAGAACAAATGACGCTATGGCAAGCCAGCATAAAAGTGCTAGACGAGAAAATGCTCGCAGCTCGCGCCTCTAATGCGGTTCGTGGTTTTATGGACTTAATTGTTGAATTACAACAACAAACCATGGATATGCCTTTATATCGAATGACGGATACCGTGATCCAAGATTCTGGTTTGAAAACCATGTATCAAGCAGAAAAAGGCGAAAAAGCCCAAGCCAGAATTGATAACTTAGAAGAATTAGTGACGGCGGCGAAAACTTTTGAGTTGCCAGAAGATTTAGAGGATATGGGTGAGCTGAACGGCTTTTTATCCCATGCGGCACTCGAAGCGGGTGAAGGGCAAGCCGATGCCTTTACTGATGCGGTGCAGTTGATGACGCTTCATTCAGCCAAAGGCTTGGAGTTTCCACAAGTATTCATGGCTGGGGTTGAGGAAGGGCTATTCCCAAGCAAGATGGCATTGGAAGAAGGTGACCGCTTAGATGAAGAGCGTCGTTTGTGTTATGTAGGCATGACGCGAGCGATGCAAAAACTCACCATTACCCATGCTGAATCTCGCCGAATTTATGGTCGTGAAGATTACAGCCGTCCTTCGCGTTTCATTAAAGAAATTCCTCAGCAATACGTGGATGAGATCCGCATGAAAACTAAGGTGACTCAACCTAAACCATCGTTTAGCTCTGGTTTCAGTTCTGGTTTTAGTTCGGGTTACAATTCAGGTTTTAGTTCATCACAACGCAATCAAAAAACTCAAGCTCCGAAGCCAAGCTTTACCCAAAACCATGAAAGCGGTTTAAGCGAGGGACAGCGTGTTCGGCATAAAAAGTTCGGTGAAGGTAAGGTGTTAGAGCTTGAAGGCATGGGCGAACAAGCTTGTGTTAGAGTCAATTTTGACGATTATGGCGTAAAGAAACTAAAAGTAATGATAGCCAAATTAGAAGGATTGTAACGGTCGGTTGTTTTATCGCGCTATTGCTCTCTTGTAATGCATGGCGTTTTTGTAAATAGACTTTGAAGGACTGTAATGAAACAAAAACTCTCAGCCTATTGGCGTCTAATGCGGATGGATAAGCCAATTGGCTCTCTGTTATTGCTGTGGCCGTGTTTAATGGCTCTGTTTTTTGCTGCTGGTGGAGTTCCTGATTTCTCTCTAATCGTCATCTTTACTCTTGGTGTATTTATCATGCGAGCTTGTGGCTGCGTGATTAATGATTACGCTGATAGAAAAGTCGATGGCAAGGTCAAGCGCACTCAGAACCGTCCTCTTGCAAGTGGCGAGTTGACCTCAAAAGAAGCGTTAGGGCTCTTCGGAATGTTGGCCTTATTGGCATTTGGTTTGGTGCTTTTTTTAAATACATTGGTACTCAAACTTGCTGTGGTGGGTATCATTCTGACTGTGATTTACCCATTTTTAAAACGCGTCACTAATTTACCGCAACTGTTTTTAGGGATAGTGTTCAGTTGGTCAATCCCAATGGCGTATGCCGCTGTTAATGGTGAGCTACCTGCACAAGCTTGGTGGCTGTTCTTTGGTAACTGGTGCTGGATTGTGGCTTACGACACCATGTATGCCATGGTAGATCGAGATGATGATCTGAAGATAGGGGTTAAATCGACCGCGATATTATTTGGCGATTGGGATAAATTCATCATAGGTGTTTTACAAGTATTCGCTTTATTTGGGTTTGCCATGGCTGGTCACCAGCACGGACAAATGGACGTTTACCTTCTAGGTCTACTGGCATTTATTGGTTTTGGCGTTTATCAGCAATATTTAATTAAAGATCGTGATCGCCAAAACTGTTTCAAAGCTTTTCTTAATAATAATTGGGCTGGTTTAGCCATGTTTATAGCTTTAGTTGTAGGGTATCTTTTATAAAAGTTAGATGAGTAAATTCGGCCAAATACCTGAATAATAAGCTTGATTTTTGCTGAATTTAAGCTGAAGTAAACCCGTTTTAGTTTGATGTTATCTTAGATTTTGGTTATCACTTTGGTAAATCAATAATTAAGTTAGCTTATGTCTTTAGGCAGTACTACAACTCTGGGGCAAGACCATTTAAAGTGGGATCCCACCCATAACGTTCTTGCTCAGATGCTGGAGTCTGAGCTTGAGGCTTTACAACAAGCGATTACTCAGCAGCCAGAGGTGACCCTTTGTTTTGAAGAAGGCGATGGAGTATCTCGTACTATTACTTTCCTCGTTCGTAGAACAGGACCGCAGCCTTTAACGCTAAAAGATTACATCGATTCAGATGCTCCTCTATGCCAAGCCTTAAACGCTCAACTTAGTATTTATCAAGTGTCAAAGCAGTTGGCCAGTTCACAGCCGTTTGAGGCTGAAGCTGACGAAACTGAACTGGCTTTTTTTCGACATCCAAGTTCAGGAGACAGTGGCAGTGAGTCAGGCAGTGGTCAATTTCAAAGTGGTAATTTAAAACTGCGAGCTGCGCACCAAGCGAATGTTTTCGAAGGAGTTACTCGGCGTAATTTAGCACTTGACACCAAGTATGTTGAAGAAAACAGATTAGAAAATAAGAGAAGGTATGAACACAGTCAACTTGGAATTGCAGGACAGATAAAGGGATTTAAAGCTCTAAATGACAGTGAGTTAGTTACTGAGTTTCATTTGGTTAAAGGTACGTATCAATTACAACTTTTTACTAAAGATGGGGAAGCCATTATTGCTGTAACGAGCCGAAAGCTATTACCTCAAGGAACCGTAGAGTTAAAGCGTACTGCGGAGATCAATGAAGCCGATAATCAAGTTCAGATTATTGAGACAGGGAGATATCAATTTAAAGTAATCACCGATTGGTTAAGCTTTACTTTAATATTAACTAAGGTTGGTAGTGGGCTAAATTTAAATTAATGTTAAATACACCCTTAGAATAAGTGCTGATGCTTAAATTACTTAAGAGCCCGTATTTGAGGTAGGTATGGCAGGACCAAAAGCACTTACTCAGACCTTTTTTCATCATGTTATACAACAGCATAGTTATTCGATGCTCTCGGAGGAGCAGCTTATTGCCTTTGCTAATAAATTGCCAGCTGAGATTGACCCTGAGAGAGGAGCTACTTTAATTATGCCTGTTAAGGTGCAATCAGCTCATGGGTGGTCTGTTGATAAAAAGGGTTATCGAGTCTTTATCGATAAAGGTTCTGTTTATGGGGTGAAGTTTTCGGCATATCATAGTGCTTCAAGTCAACCTTGTAGTTCAAAAAATGAAGCTGAAATGTTAGACGAGGCTTATCGAAAAAGTGTCGACAATTATCGACTCTATTCAAAATCAGATGTTACTCCTCATATCAAAGCTCTTAAAGCTACCAAAGCTCGAACGAAATCAACACCTGCAAAGCCATCTGACGATAAAGATAAATCAGAACGAGCGAATGAGCAGGCTCGCTCACAAACATTCACTATCACTACAATGGCTACAGATCCTATTAAACCAGAAGATATGCTTAAGCTGGATGAAGAGCACTTTAGTGACGAATCTCAATCTTCGCAAAGTCTGTGTGCATCGAGTGACAGTCATACTTTCCAAGAACAAAACTCGAGTTTACTAAGCCAAGCTCATACTCAATCTACTTCGAAAGAGCAGCAGGCTGTATCCTCTACAGAGAGCTCTCTTAAGTGTAAACCTGAACCCGAACCTGAGGCCTCTAGATTATCCCGTAGTGACTCCTTTAGTGATTTTGTTTGGGTTCCTATGCCAGAAGAGGGGGCCCCAAATCAGGAAGGCTTAGAATCAAGCACTGTGAATAAAACCGTTGAGAGTTCAGGGCTTGAAGTCGCTGCGGTTCCTACCGAAGCACAAGCCGTTACGCCTGTAAGTTTTCCTCCACAATTATCGAGTAGTAGCTCGGAAGATGAACCTGTTGTTTTGAGGGGATCAAAGAAGAAGACAAAGAAAAAAGGGAGCACGGGAGATAAGGTAACCCAAAGTTTAGATGGAGCTACACTCAGAGAAGTGATTGATGGGAATGATTTGTTTGCTAGCGGATATATGACTCGAGTGAGCAATCTATCGGATGTGGAAGATAAACTGGTTCTTGCAACTAACAATTTAATTGTTGTAATTGGTGATACCTTAATGACTAAGCGTGAGATAAATGGAAGGTATAGCCTGATACCGACGAGTTCACCTAAGACCAATAATTGTTTTAAATGTTGGCATAAGCGTGCATTGCGTGAATCGAAACAACTACATATTACTATCTTGTGTGATGAAAAAAATCAGGATTCCGTAGCTGCAGTATTAAGAGAACAAAAAGTTGCGCTGACGGAGGATAAGAAGAATGGATATCAATATTGGGCACTATATGGTTTGACGTTCTCTGTAACCGATGCCATCAGAAATTTATATCGGTCTCTCAACGATGAGGAAGGAGAAGCGAAAATCACGATTGTTGGTGATAATCTTGACCAGCTCAGGGCCGCAATTATGCATCTTAAACGAAAGACTAAGAATGTTGCTGGTATATACGTTACAGGTGATAGATTGCCAATGGCTAAGGGATTTGTTGCGAGTTTAGGAAAGACTTAAACGTCCTTCCCCTTATCGCTAACTGATTAATTTGATATTAAACGTTTTGTTTCAAATGATGACGTTAGGCTTAATTTCCCCATAAATTACAAGCAAGATTGAAGGTTCGCGGCTCTATAATTTACGTTTTTAAGCACCTTTCCTTGACGGATCATTTTACCATCAATCAATGTATCTTCAGCGCACTTAGCAATAATGTAATGACCTTGATGGGTGGCGGTTAAGGTGATGCCCTGCTCAGAATAGAAGGCGACAGTAGCTTGATACTCTTCTTCTGATTGACACACTTTGCTCATGTTGCTGCTATGAACTTCATTCCAGCACCGAATAAAGTCAATTTCAAGGTTTGCGGCAACGGCCAGTAATACGTCAATAAAATAACTGATTTCAAGCTTGTCTGAAGGGTGTTTTATACCAAGGTGAACCAATCGCCCCATTAAAACGTACACGGAGTCGACGATAGCATCTGCTTGCTCGACGAGTGAGTCTGCTTGAGCTAGCTCAGTTAATTCTTCAATGATAAGTGAGGAATGAAGAGTATCAGTTTGTTCGTTTAGGGTACTCGGTGCTTCTATAGGCAAATCAAAGGTGCTGCGAAATTGAGAAATGTCACGATAAAGTTGTTGATATAAAGTGTCGTTGATGTGTCGTAATTGCATTGAGATTACCTTAGTGACTGTGGCATGCCGTAAGATTCAAAACGGCATTATCGCCGATAGGTTTATCAAAGTCAGCGAAAATACTCGTGATACCTGAAAATGTATCTTCAGGTATCAGGAGTATATACAAAATGAATCAATTTTAACTTATAGGTTACATTATTTAACTTTTGAGCGACATTATGTGGTTATAGTTATTTATAAAGCAAGTCATTCCATTTAAGTGAGAATGCTAAGTTAGAAGGGGGGTATATGGCTTCAAAAGAAACGCAATTAGTTAGGCTGGGATGTTATTACGATGGCTTTCACCATTTATCGCCCACATTGCGTCAACAATTGGAGTCAGAAGCTCAAAACGGTTCCGTACAGTTACGTATTGATGTCGCTGGTGTTACCACTAAAAATTATACATTTTCTGTAACACATGCTGATGACAAGGTAACTTTTACCTATGATGGAGCAGGAAGTCATACAGACCACGAAGCAGCTCGCTATGCTAAGCAATTGACAGATGTTTACCAAGTAAGTGCCAAGCCCACAGATTACCCCACATTCATCACTTTATATTGGGTTAAAGACCAAATTTTACCCTTATCCACCGAGCAGGTTGATCACATAAGGGATATGGCAAAGTCTTTACTTGAGGAAAAGGATACCAATATAACCAGTATTTTTGTACGCATCCGTACTCAGGTTGACGAGCAAGAAGACCAAATAGGGGAAATGGAGTTATTCGTTAGAATGGACGACACAGGATTGCTAACGTTTGATACAGCAGATATAGAAGAAGATGAAAATAAGTATGCAAGCTCTCTGACTAATGTGTATAAAAAAGCGGTAACCGAAAAATGTGTGAGCAGCAAAGATGCACTCGCTTTGTTAATGATGAGAAAAGAAGCGCTGTTACCTGAACCACCAAGGAATCTCAATTTAAAAAGGCGCGTAAAACGAAAAACAACGGCTGAGGAGAAAGCATGGTTTAGCCTTATCAATAAAAGTGTTACTAACGAAACGAAGCTATATGGAACGATTCAAGGTAACTTTTTGAGTTCAGCAGCCTCTAAGCAGGTAAGCCCAACTGAAAGTGTAAAAGTAGATGCAACTTATATGGCTATGGTTGATGGTCTCATAAAGCAAGCCCAACCTTTAAAAAGTTCACCAAAGTTGAGCCGAGTGACACCTCCTGTTTCTGAAAATGAAAGTAGTAAGCCAAATGAATCCCAAGCAACAGCATTGGCGCCAACGGTAAAGGATTCTGAAGAAACTCATCATGAAGATACTGATGTTTCGGCAAGTATGGGTTTTCCTATTCCACAAACTTCAGCCAGTCCTTCCCCTATACTTCCTCCTCGTTCGCCATCGCCTTTTACCTCAGATTTACCTTTGCCTGTAGCTGACCCCCAAGAAGATGTCGAGGGGAGAGAAAGTAACACTTCTCCCGCATTAATCGCCTCTGCGCAACAAGAAGAGGTAGCAGGGGTTTCTTTGGCTCAAGTAAAAGAAGTGTTAGACCAAGAAGCGAAGATGGAATTCAAAAAGCTAGAGAGCGTTGATTCCAGTCGGGGGGATGAACAGCGAGATTCAGATACGGATTCAGTAAGAACATCAGCGTCAGGCAGCTCTTCAAGAGGTCATAGAAAGCGTAGGAAAAAGAAAAGACCTCAATCAGGCAGTAGTGGTAGTCAAACTCCACCACCAAGCTCTAAGAAGAAAGTCCGAGGACAGGTGGTTCTTCTTGAGGATTCACAAGAAGGAGATAATAATCAACAGCCAGCAATTCTTCCAATTCAATTCCCCGATCGCTTAGCCGATTCTGAGCGAGAAGAACAGTTACGAGCAGCTAAAAGAGAGCAAGATTCGAGTTCCGGTTCGGTTAGTCCTTTGGGGGCAGCATCGCGAGGAGCAACGCCAATAAGCTCGGCAAAACGAACTGAAAGGAAAGGCAGCTTAAATGTTTATTCGATTACTGAATTGAAACATATGCCTATAGATAAAGACCCCGGGCAAAAGCGATTGTGGGTATTTTTCTGTGAAGATGTATTAATGACTCGTAACTATATAGATGAGCCTCAATTGGGAGTCGAGGTACTTGTCCCTGATATGACTGAAAATCAAAAGTCAGGTATACCTGCAGAGAAAATCCAAAATCTTGTACCAGGCGCTAAAGAGATGTTGAAAGATATTAAAGATTCGGGAGATGAAGTCTGTATTGTGACCACTTATCCAGGTTATAACGACAGTGAACAAATTTTCGAAAATACAGAACAGTTTTTGAAGGAAAATGGTATCAAATCGAAATCTAGCTATGATTGTTTGCAAGGGTATGTTTCCCCCTCTAAAAATGACCCTATATTAAATCGGAATAAAGCTGTAGCAGCTAAAGTCGCGGGGATTACTGCAGAGTATATAAAGAAGGCTGATAAGCGGCTTGAGGAAAGAAGGTTCAGCCCTGCTCTAGATCGTTCTATAACCCAAGAAGAAATAAAAAGAGGCAGAGCCTTTGATCAGGTGGTTATTGTCAGTGAGGATTACGATCTTATGTCGGCGTGTATGATCGCCAAAGCATTTGAAACATATAATCCTATGGGGGTTGAATTTACAGGAACGGTAGAGCATCAGTTGCGAAATTGTCGAAAAGAAATGGGAAATGGGCCTAAGAAGTCAAAGAGACAAATTGGGTTAGAAGCCAAACTAGCTTGGCATAAGGACTTGAAGAAAGAGTCTAAAACCCATCTTGAACCTGTGTTGATAGAGCGTCTATTTGAACAAGCTGATATGACGGATGCTGATCAGTTAGAGGAAGAGGATAAAAGAGAAGTCTCAAGAGAGCTAGAGGCCATAAAAAAAGCTAATAAAGAAGAAATACGTAGGCGTGAGAAAATAGAAGAGCAAAAACAGAAGCTAACACGTAGATTATTAGCGCAAGAAGATACTCCTATTTTTTCTCTCGATGTCAATGATGATTAGAGACCATATACGGCCTCTAGTTTGCTTATTTCAAAAATGCAAATGCATCGCCATAAAGGTGCTGTTCATTTACATTCAAGCTTCTAAGCATATCACGAGCGGCGGCTGCCATGTCAAACCGTCCAGCAATATAGATGTCGTAGTCAGCAACATCTGCATAATCCATTTTAACTTGTTCAAGTAAGTTAGCTTGTTTACCTTGCCAATGTTCATCGGCTTCTTCTACGACAGGAATAAAGGTTAACCAAGGGTAAGTTTGTTGCCAGTCTTGTGCAATAGCGTGGTAATACATGGCATCAGCAGTGCGGCATCCCCAATAAAACGTCACTGGCGTGTCGTTATGCTCTTCGATTTGTTGCTCTATGATGCTTTTGATGTAGGAAAATCCTGTACCACCAGCAATCAATAAGCGGGGTCTGGTGTGCTCTGAGCGTAAAAACGCATTCCCAGCAGGCGCTTCAATGTCGATGGTTTCTTGATTGGCTAAACACGCCTGCAAGCGTTCAATCACTTGCATAGGGTAACTTTCAGCAACCGCGGCACCAATATGAAGTTCAATTTCAGCTTGATGTGGCGCTGAAGCAATCGAAAATGGACGCTTGTCTTTCTCGCCCATAACCACGGACAGATATTGCCCCGCTTTAAAGTCGAATGGCTCAGAGGGCGTTAAAATGACCTGATAGACAGAATCGTTAAACGGGGTAATACGGGTTACCTGACAAGATAGGGTGTTCATACGGCGGTGCATTGTTCCTTTGTGTTGTTATTATTCAAAAGTAAGTATTAAACATTGTTAGTGATTGCTTCGCTTTATCAGAGTCCCAGCTGCTCCCAAATTTCATCTACTTTTTGTTTTACGTCACTGTCCATGACAATGGGGGTTCCCCATTCGCGGGTAGTTTCACCTTCCCACTTGTTGGTGGCGTCCATACCCATTTTTGAACCAAGTCCCGCTACGGGTGAAGCAAAGTCCAAATAATCGATAGGCGTATTGTCGACCATCGTAGTATCACGAGTTGGATCCATACGGGTGGTGATCGCCCAAATCACGTCATTCCAATCACGGCAATTGACATCATCATCAACAATAATAATGAATTTGGTGTACATAAACTGACGTAAGAACGACCAAGCGCCCATCATCACGCGTTTGGCGTGCCCAGGGTATTGTTTCTTAATCGATATCACAGCCATGCGATATGAACAGCCTTCAGGTGGCAGATAAAAATCCACAATTTCTGGGTACTGCTTTTTCAAAATCGGCACAAACACTTCGTTGAGTGCCACACCTAACATAGCGGGTTCATCGGGTGGTCTACCCGTATAGGTACTGTGGTAGATGGCATCTTTACGATGAGTGATGTGAGTTACTGTGAAAACAGGGAAAAACTCAGTTTCATTGTAGTAACCCGTGTGATCACCGTATGGGCCTTCTTCGGCTACTTCATCAGGATCGATATATCCTTCAAGAATGATTTCGCTGGTGGCAGGGACTTCTAAGTCGCAGCTTAATGCTTTACACACCTCAGTACGCTCACCACGTAACAAGCCTGCAAAGGCGTATTCACTCATGGTATCAGGGACCGGAGTAACAGCGCCTAAAATGGTACCTGGATCGCTGCCCAATGCTACAACAACAGGGTATTTTTCGCCGGGATGCTTTTCTTTAAAATCTTTAAAATCTAAGGCGCCACCTCGGTGATCGAGCCAACGCATAATGAGCTTGTTTTTACTCAGTAATTGTTGTCGATAAATACCAAGATTTTGGCGTTTTTGATTTGGCCCTTTAGTGATGGTGAGTCCCCAAGTGACTAAGGGGGCAACATCCCCTGGCCAGCAGTGCTGTATCGGTAATTGGTTCAGATCAACATCATCACCGGTGATCACTACTTGCTGACATTTTGCCGACTTAACGGATTTGGTTGGCATTTTGAGCGCTTGAGAAAATTTGGGTAACTTACTTAACGCATCTTTAAAGCCTGCGGGTGGTTCAGGCTCTTTCAAAAATGCCAGTAACTCACCAACTTCGCGTAATTCCAGTGGGTCGTCTTTACCCAAAGCCATAGCCACTCGTTTGGGTGTGCCAAATAAGTTAGCCAGTACAGGCATGGTTTTACCTACAGGATTTTCAAACAGTAAGGCAGGACCTCCTGCTCGGAGTACGCGATCGCCAATTTCTGTCATTTCCAAATGTGGATCGACAGGATGAGCAATGCGCTTAAGTTCGCCATTTGCTTCTAAGTGATCAATGAATTGTCGTAAGTCCTTAAAACTCATAAATCCAAGCATCTAAGTAAGGGAATCTGCCGCGAACTATAGCATTTTTCGCTTTTGTGCGTTACATCAAATTTTATTTAAATAAGAATTAACCAAGTTTAATGGGACAATTACTCAAAATGGTTGTCGAAATAGTAATATCATTTACTTATCAAGCTAGCAGTTGTGATGTGCTATTTTAGCTATATGACACCATTGCTAGTCTTTGATGCATAAGGGGAAAGACTTATGTATAAATCAATTTTTGCAGTGTTATTAGTGGTGACTCTACCAGTAATGGCACAAGCGCATGGCGATCACGCTAAAGTCAGCGTTCGTGATCATCATGTCAAAGTGAGTGCGGCGTTTCATTCTTATCATCACGCGCCTAAAATCATTCCTGCTCATCATATTCATTATGATCATTTCCACCATCACCATTGGTATCCATATCCAGTGATTGTGCGTCCTCGAGTATATCGACCTTGGCCACGTCCATGGTGGCATGGGCCATACTGGGGCAGGCCTCATTTACATGTTGTGATACCGTTGGCGTATGTGCCAACGAGAACTCGAACCGTTATTGTGCATGATCCCGTGCCTGAACCCGTCGTTCAATCACAAGCGGTCACGTCGAGTTATGCAACGACTTCAGCGCTAACTCACTTACCTGCGAATGCGAAAGTCATTCAGCAAGATGGTAAAGTCGTATATCAATGGAATGGTATGATTTATCGCTACGACTTTACTCAGCATGTGTATATCCCTGTAGAAGAAGATTAATCAGTGCTTTTTTTGGTAAAAGTTACTGTCATGGAGCCCAGTTCTCCATATGTAAAGCTGACGGGGCTGCCATAGGGCACTTTTACGATGCCAGCATAAGAGCCTGTAATGACTTTCATGCCAGCTTTAATCTCAATGCCACGTTCACGTAAGAAGTTGACTAACCAATAGACGGCAATTCTTGGATGGTTATTGGGGTGAGTTACAATCCGATTGATTAGCGTGGCTCCTTCTGAGGAAGTAATCTTTAGATGAAATTGTGACATGGCTTCTATTGATAGATCGATATTGACCTCTGGCCCCAAATATACTCCTTGATTGAGTAAACCATCAGCGAAAGCTTCAAAATAAGTCACATCATCAGGGTTCTGATAACGACTTTGCATCAACTCTAATGCTAAACGAGTACTACCAATGGCATTATCGATGTCTTGTTCAGTATATGGCGTATCACGCACAGGCAGATCGCGATCAAACACTGTTACGATTTCAGGCTCGACTAGAGCCATTGGTTCGCTAAGTGTTTCAAACACGGCACATTTAGATGTTAAGTCATAGATGGTGTTGTCGAATAATGGCGCCAACATAGTGGTGCTTTTGGTTGGGAGTACGCATTTCCACCCCGCAACTTGGGTTTGCGCTAACTGGCAATAGGATTGTGTGACTTGCTGCTGAAGTGCCCATGCATCATCGAAGTTTTGGGGTTTCTCGGTAAGAGGTTCACCTGCCATACCGTTAAATCGGCGAGTGGCAAGCAGGGTTGCGGTATTGGAATTCACAATGAGCTCTCATTATTTACTGTTATTTGCTTTCATTTTCGCAGAAAACAACGCATAACATAACGGGTTATTATCTATTGAGTCAGTTTTTTGCAAGGCATAATTGGGTGACGTTTAGGCTTTATTCAATATTAGGCTCCAGTTCCCGTTGAGAGTGTTGCAGATCTTCAGTTGTTAATACTCTGTATAGCGCAGGCACTGCAATCATGGCGGCAATTGTGGCCAGTAACTCTCCAAAAATAATGGCAGAGCATAAGGGGCGCCACGCTTCGTCAGCTAGCGCTAATGGCAGTAGACCGACTAACGTGGTGATGGTTGTGCTGGCTATAGGGCGCATCCTGTCGGCGGCTCCTCGTGCTGCGGCTTCTGATAATGGCATGCCTTTTTGTTTGTACTTGTTCATGGTATCGACCAACACGATGCCATCATTGACCGTGATCCCTGCTAGGGCAATTATGCCAATTACTGCGGGAAAAGAGAGCGGATATGCCATGATAAAGAAGCCAATAAAGACCCCTGACACACCAAAGAGTGTCGTGACTAAAATGATCAAAGACTGTTTGAATGAGCCGAACTGTAAGCTCAATATCGAAAATACCGCCAGCATCGCAATAACGAAGATTTTTTCAGAACTGCCAAAGGTGTTATGAGCCAGCTCAACTTCTCCAGCCCATTTATAATGATATCCCGTAGGCCATTGTTTCTTTAACTCTTGTAAGATTGGATTGATCTGTTGCTGCATGGCTTGCGACGTTAAAGTAAATGTTTGCGCCGCAATGGTAACGTTCAGTTGTCCATTTTTCCTTGTGATGGTCATCGGAGCCTGAGAATACTTGATGTCTGCCAATTCAGTGGCTGGGATCCATTGATTATTCGGTGTTTTGATCTTAATACTTTGCCACTCTCGCCAGTTTTCAGGGCCGCCATGACGATTGCCTTTACTTTGCCAAAACGGCTCTACTCGAATTTCAATATCATCACTGGGTTTGTCACTTCTTAATTTTGTGATTTTGTAATCGCCTAAGTAAGAGGACAACTGGCGGTTAAAATCAGCTTCCGACAATTGATAGTAATTGAGAACTTCCCGCTTCGGAATAATCGTTGCGTCGGTTGTTGTTTGTCCAAGGTTGTCACGAACATTGATCAGTCCGTCAATTTTCTTTAACCGTTGCTGTATTTGTGAGGAAATTTTTTCCAGTTTTTCAATATTGGTGCCAGTTAAATTGATTTGCAGAGGATCTTCATTAGAAGAACCACCGGTTTCTGCGGTGATGAATAAGCGGTTTCCCGGAATGTGTGCCAACACTTTTTCAAACTCTGCACGGATCTCAGGAACGTATTGGTAGGCCAATTTTTCTCGCTGGTCTTTGGGTTTAAATAGCAGGGTAAAGCCAATCAAGCTTGGCTTTTGACTCAGGGCTAATCGATCTTCCGATGAGCCTTCGAAAATAAAATCTCTTTGCCCAACCGTTAATAAAACTGAAGAAAGGTAAGGTTTTTTTCTTAAGATTTCCTTGAAATCATTGGCGACTTGCCGAGTTTCATCCAATTTATAATCAATCGGTAGCTCAACGGTGATCCCCATATTTCGACCATCGGAGAGCGGGTACAAAGTCACTGGCAGTAATAACATCAGCAGAAAACCAAGAACGATAGGGAGTGAACTAATTCCCAGCCATTTGTAGGATGCTTTATCATTGTGGGTGATATGGTTGGTTAGGAAACCTTGTAGTTTATCTTCCAATTGATAGGTGAGTTTATCAATGAAGGGTTCATGCTCTTTGTTGCGGCGAGACAGTAAAAATTGTGACAAAGGGACGGAGACCATTAATGACACAATATAAGAAACCGTTAAGCATACCGCGGCAGTGACAGGAATAGCTTTAATAAACTTACCATCAATTCCAGAGATACTCGCCAATGGAATGAAAATAATAATCGTCGTTAACGTCCCTGCGAAAGAAGGAATGGCGTATTTTTTAATGGTTAACTTTGCCGCTTCAGTAAAGCTCATTTTTTGTTTAAACAAACCTTCGTGGATCCCTTCCATCATCAAGATAAAGTCATCCACAAGTAGCCCTAGAGCTAAAATCATCCCGATAACCATCATCACATTAAAGGTAAAACCCATTAGCCAAAGAACGAAAATACTGCCCAGAAAAGTGATTGGAATACACAAGGCTGCTACGGTGGCCTCACGCCAAGTCAGTAAAAAGAACAGAACCAAAAACACCACCGCAACCGATTGCATTCCGTTTATGAGCGTTTTATCTAACTCTTGTTGAATGATTTCCGCATTATCTGAAATGATCTTAAATTGCATGGTATTAGGCCATGCCTCACTTTGAGCTACTTGGTTAAAAATATGCTTCGCTTCTTTAACCAGTTTTATGGTGTCTTCACCAGGCCCTTTAACTAATGACAAAGATACCCCTTTGCCATAAGCCGCACCATTGACACTGAAATAGGTTTCAGTATTGGTTTGGTAAATGGCTTTTTCTACGTGAGCCACATCTTTTAGACGGACTAAATGACCATTTTGTTGGCGCAAAATCGGTAAATTTTGTAAGTCTTTGATGTTGTACAGGGCGGTTTGGCTTTTGATGTTGAGCGGCATTTCACGACCACTGTATACCCCTAGAGGATAATCGGTGTCGTGCAGGTTAATGATACGACCAATTTCGGCTGGAGAAATGTTGTAGCTGAGCAAGCGGTCAGGAATAAACTGTACTTTTGCATAACGCTTTTGGTTTCCAAGTATGTTGACTCGGGTAATGCCGTTGATTTTTTGCAGTTTTTGTTTCAGCAGCTTGCTGATGATGTCTAACTGCTCTTTGGACACATCACCAAATAACATAAAAGTTGCAATGGGGGCGCTGCGAATTGACAGCACTTTTACTTTTGGCTTTTTAACATTATCGGGTAAATCGGCGGCGGCATCATTAACGGCATCACGCAATTTACTCATTGATGATTCAAGAGGGGCGTTAGCCTCAAACTCAACAATAAGATCTGAGTTACCGAATGAGGAGCCACTGGAATAGCGTTTTAAATGCTCAATATTTTTGATCTTTGCCTCGATTTTTTCGGTGACTTCTCGTTCCATGATTGAGGCGATACCGCCATGCCACTGGGCACTTACTGAGGCGATGGGTATTTTCAAATCAGGTAGCGCTTCTTTGATCATGCCGTGGTAGCCCAAAAGGCCGCCTGCAATGATCAAAAGCACCAATAAGATGCCTAAAATGGGAGTTACGAAAATCGAGTGAAACAGCTTCTGGGTACTACTTTTGTTAGTCATGATGTACTCCAGCTTGATTGAGCACTGTGACAGTATCGCCTTCGGTCAAACGTTTTTTGCCATCGGTAACGACTAACATGCCTTTGCTCAGTCCTTTTATGACTTCGACTTGGTTTTGCTGGCGGATCCCCAATTCAATGCTACGCTGTGATACTTGTTGATGAGAGTTGACGGTAAAGACAGTGGGTTTGTTATCGCGGTATATGACCGCTTGCATTGGGATCACCAGTGCTTTTTTGGTTTCACTTAGAATGCTGACATCACTCCACTCACCATCCAACAGATCTTGTTTTTGCTGGACCGTTCTGAGGACTACTCGAATATTACGAGATTCTGGGCTGAGTGTTGGTGCTACTGAGTAAACCCTAGCCGAGTTCCATTGGTATTGATTTTGTTTGGCGGTATCGACGGTTCGAATTTTTGCTTTATCCCCTTCTACTAATTGAAGGGCGGCGGCACTTGGGATTTCGACACTGACTTGGTATTGAGTATCGTCAATGACTGTTATGGGAAAGGTCGCATCCATTTGGGTGGCGTTGCTTAAATTAAGTGAGAAGGGACCACTATAATCACCTTTACGGATATTGAGGCGAGCGATTTTGCCATCCCATGGAGCAATTATCCTAGCTCGCTTCAAGTTCAGTTTGGCTTGAGACAAGGTGTTTTGTGCAGCTAATAGCTGAGCATGGTTGGCACTGAGCTGAGCTTGTGCCACTTTAAGCTCTGCTTGAGCATCGGTTAACGATGCTTGTGCATTATCAAAAGCTTGTTTTGAGCTGACGCCTTGGGCTTGTAATTTTGAAAAGCGGTCAAAGTGTTTTTTCGCAAGAGTGAGATTGGCTTTCGCTTTTGTTAATTGCGCTTGTGCGGAAGATACGTTGTTTTGGGTACCGATGTAGTTATTATTGGCAATATTGACTTGTTGCTTATAGTCCATATCATCCAGTCGAGCGAGGAGCTGTCCGGCTTTTATTACACTGCCTTCTCGTAAGGTTTTACCGTCAGCACGAGTTCCCAGTTCCAATACTTTTCCATCGACTTCAAAGGCTAAGTGTTCTTTTTTCACCGCACTTGCCTTGCCTTGAGCATGGATCCAATTCTCGATTTTGGTGTATTCAACTGGAGAGGTTAATACCTGCAGACTGGGTTTTTGTGCTGGTTGGAGTGATTGAAAGTCCGCTAAGTTGCTTTCCCAAGAATGATAGGTAAACCAAAGCAAGCCTATTGTTGTAATGGAAATAATGCTTACGTTGCGTATGACTTTTTTCACGGTTCTGTCCTTTGCTTGATGAAACGACTCTATCGTATGCCGTGAATATGACGCTTTGAATGAGTATGACTTGAGTTGTGTAAAGTAGGCGACAACAATACTGTTACGGATTAACTGGTCGCATTGGAGCGTAGTGTATGCGAGTTCTTAATGACTTGGTTAAGTTGCTAGAACTGTGCATTTCCGTGTTTGCTGAGGCTTCTGTATAACAGCAAATGGACATTCGCTTATCACGGCTATGTACGAGTTATACAATAAAACCAGCCGGCTGAGTATCGGGTGTAGTGGATAAATTTGATCTGTGTTAAGAAAGAAGTATTTTCTCTTTATAAAACAGTGCTCAATAGGGCAGAGCACTGTTTTGAATGCGAGCTGTAAACCTCTACTTAACCGCAAGGGTTATTAATATCGACTTGAGAGAATGCATTAATCACATCATCTTGAGGTAAATTAAGATCTTTCGCAGCCTTTACTACACCACATGCACCAGTTTTAAAGTTACTTCTTGCATTCCAATACAGTTCGTTAGCCGTCGCAAAAGCTTCAAAGGCTTTTTGTGTATCCCAGCCACTGGTGGTCGCAAGTTCATAAAAGGCTTTGTTATAGACACCAGAAGAAAAATGAACATTCAGTGTTGGATTATAATTTTTGGCACTACCAATAGAGTGACCATCTTTGGTGGGATCATCCATATAGCGCAGAGCCTTACCTAGTTTTTTCTCATTTTTTACTATGCTGGTGCCCACCATAAAATCATTTTTACCATAAGCGTAGAATTTGGCTGCTTCTCCAGCCATATCTGAGAACGCTTCGTTCATTCCGCCTGATTGACCCCTGTAGGCTAAATTTGAATGCTGCTGAGTAAAGCCATGGCTGATTTCGTGTGAGGTAACGTCTAGGGAGACTAATGGGTAAAACAGAGTGCTGCCATCACCAAAATTCATACGTTTACCATCCCACATGGCATTATCTAAATTATGTTGGAAATGCACTCGGAGTTGAAGCGTTTGTTTGATGGGACGAGTATTTAGCCAGTCGCCATACATTTTAAACACAATACCGCCAAAGTAGTGTGCATCATTTTCTGGCCCATAGGCACCATGGACTTCTTTTTCATCATGGTTAGGACAGATAAATTTGATGGGTTTATGATGCAACTGCCACCAATGCCATTGTTTATAATCAAAGGTTTGCTCGTTGGCATTTTCCATGGTGCAATCATCACCATTTTGGGTGACGTCCAGTTTTGGAAAGTCTTTGCCGTATTGGTATTGACCGATTTTTTCATTTCCACCCAGCCCTGTGGCAATTTCATCTGTGGTTAATCCATCCCACTGGTCAATGATTTTTCCACTTTGTGCATTTATGATGGTGTATGGACGGCTTGGCGTTGCTGAATCAACAAAAAAAGAGGTGATGTAGACAAGTTGTGGGTTATTTTGATCGTCCAAGTAAACCCATAGTTTACTTTGCTTATTATCGATATTTTGAGCTTTTAAAGCGATATGTTGATTGGCAATGGCGATATTTAGGGCTTGTTCCTGGGTAATTTTAGGCTTAACAAATTGATCATTTTTATTGATGTTCGTGACAGCTAAACCATCAATATGCTGATAAGCGCCGAGCTGGTCTTGGGTGGCTGCAATGGTATAGCCGTAGATTGGAACACCGTGATAATACTGCTGAAGGCGATATTTGGTTTTACCGTTGGCGATTTTTGCAGTATTAGACTTTTGAAAGGTCGTCCCTTCATCGAGCTGGAAGTCTTGAGTTAGATTTGTGCTTGAGACGGTTGCCATCTCACCCAAGTTCACAATATCAGCCGCAAATACAGTAGGGCAAAGACTGGTGGCGAGTATGGTGCCAAATAAAATGTTACTACGAATGTTCATGTACGTTCCTATATTCATTTTGTATTGCACACATTAGAGCTAAATTATTTAAACCCTAATTCTTGGCACTTACTTCCTATAGGTTGAATCAGAGGGAAAAGTAAAAGTACCTGAACTCTCATATAATCGCTTATGGGCTGAATGTTGACTGAATGATGTGAATAATGATTCTATGTGGTTGTGTAGATAGGAGCTAAGGAGTTTGCGACTCCTCAGCTTGTTTAAGTGTTAATGTGAATTTTTAGGGATTAAGCTAACCACATGGATTGTTAATATCGACTTGAGAAAACGCGTTAATGACATCTTCTTGAGGAAGATTGAGATCTTTTGCTGCTTTAACTACACCACAAGCACCATCTTTGAAATTACTGCTGGTGTTCCAATATAATTCGTTAGCTGTTGCAAATACCTGAAAGGCTTTTTTAATATTCCAGTTATTTGTGGTTGCTAAGGTGTAAAAGGCCTTATTAAATACACCAGCATTGGATTGGGGAAAGTTATCGGGAGAAAATTTTGTTGCGCTATCGATTGAAGAGCCATCTTTTGTTGGGTCATCAAGGTAAAATATGGCTGTTCTAAAGCTTTTTTCATCACGAATAATGTTGTTTCCAAGCGTGAAGTCATCATTACCTGTAACGAAGTTTTTAACCGCAACACCAGTGATTTGCGTAAATGAAGCTGATATAGCGGCTGATTGTGAGCCATCCCACGCCAATTTAGAGTGGTTATCGGTAAAAATGTATCCTATGGTACCCCCAACAATATCGAGTGATGTCCAAGGGTAGTAGATTTTGTTATCTCCATCGCCTAGTGCAATGCTGTTAGCGTCATTCATGAAGGCATTATTGTAATCAACATCACAGTGAACAATAACTTTGAATTGAGTGTTGTTATTGAGATCAATATTGAGCCACTGTTTGAACATATTAACAGTGCTATCCGCAGCAAAGTGTGCATCGTTGGCAACATTGTATGCACCATTGGTTGTAGCTTCAGTGTATTCAGGACATGGATAGGTTATGGGAGAGCCTTGACTGTCGTCAGAATTTTTATTGTGCAAGTTGAGAGTTTTTTCTTGAGAATTTTCTAAAGTACAGTCACTGCCATTTTGGGTGATGTTAAGAAAAGGTTTATTTTCTTGGCCATAGTGATATTTACCAGTCTTTTCATTACCTCCATCTCCTGTTCCGATTTGCAATACCTTAGAAGGGGTGTCCGAAAGTTTGAATGTCGAAATATGAGAAAACCCAGCCGTTTTTTGTTTTTTTTGATTGGTATAAGAGTTTGAATTTATAGGAATAAAACGATGAGTGTTATCCCATTGTTTTATTATGCTTCCTGTATGGGCATCAATTATGGCTTTGTGTTCAGAAAACTGTGGCTTTAGTGATAAAAATGTTGTGATGTATACCAGTTTTGCTCGATGTTTTTCAGTTAAATAAATCCATAAGTTACTGCTTTGATGATGACTGTAAACGGGCGTGCTATGAGCGAGTTTTTGAAAGCTATTTAAGGCAATTTGAGTTGCCTGATTTGCACTCACCTCTGGGGTTATCGATTGAATATCTTGAGCGATATTATTTACCGCTAATCCAGTTGCTTTTATATAGTGTCCATAAGCATCTTTAGTGGCGACGATGCTGAAGCCATATATGGGGATTTTTCGATAATATTGCTGTAAGCGATAATTGAAATGATTGCCATTAGTAGTCACAGCATGCCCAGCTATAAAAGAAGTCTGAGGGTTGAGTTGCAGCGTTTGAACAAGGCCACTATGGCTACTGGCTAATGAAGGTAAAGATTGAACATCTATAATACTCGCCCCAAAACTGCTGGCACTTATTGTTGCTAAGACAACAGCAGCTAACAAGGAATGGTACGTTATTCGCATAGGTATGGCTCCTTGGTACTGTAAAGCAAAAGAGCTCCAAGTTCTCATTGTGGCTTGGGGAGTAGTAATTAATACTGACAAAACGTCGAACGATTAATAGTTAACGGTGGATTAAAACTACAAGATCAACAGCTGTTGAGTTGGCTTAATCGTACGGTGAAAAATATCAATTTGGAGACGCATTAGCTACAATAACTGGTGCTCTATCAGCCATGACAGATATTGATGAAATAAAGTCTTAATATAAAGCCTAGGTAGCTTAATGGGAGCTGAATACTTGTTCGGTTAAGGCGTATATTTTACCGCCATAGGGATCAATGCTTCCCGTGAACCGTGATTGTCTTTTAGACGAGTTAAATAGCTTTGCCAGAGTTCTTGATAGTCTTTTGTGAATTGATACAACAAAGCCCAAGAGTAGATCCCTGAATCGTGTCCATCGTCAAAGACTAGCTTTACAGCATAGTGCCCCACGGTTTCTATGGCAGAAATATTCACATTTTTTTTATGGGTGACGAGTACTGGGTTTCCGTGTTGCTGTACTTCGGCTGAAGGGGAATAGACACGTAAAAATTCACAGCTAAGAGAATGAACTTCACCGCCATCGAAGGCGATTTCTAATACTCGGCTTTTGCGTTTGAGTTTGAGATGAGTAACTTTTGGAGTGTGTTCCATTGTTAGTTCACTATCCCTGCTTAGGTAGGGAAAAAGTTATTGAACCATTGTCACTCCTGCGAAGGCAGGAGTCCAGTGTCTTTAATTCTCGTTGAGACAAAGTCACTGGGTGCCTGCCTTGACAGGCACGACGTTATTACCGGTTACAATACGAAGCGACTTAAGTCTTCGTCTTGTACCAAGTTATCAAGGTGACCGTTGACATAGTCTGCATCGATAGTGAAAGTTTCACCTGACTTATCAGAAGCGTTGTAAGATAACTCTTCCATCAGTCTTTCCATTACCGTATGTAGACGACGAGCACCAATGTTCTCAGTACGCTCATTCACTTGCCACGCAGCATTAGCGATAGCTTCAATGCCTGATTCAGCAAACTCAATATTCACCCCTTCGGTAGACATTAGGGCTACATACTGCTCAGTTAATGAGGCGTTTGGCTCAGTCAGAATGCGCTTAAAGTCATTCGCAGATAGGGCATCTAACTCAACACGGATCGGCAGACGACCTTGAAGCTCTGGGATCAGATCTGATGGCTTCGCCATTTGGAATGCGCCAGAAGCGATAAACAGAATGTGGTCGGTTTTGACCATGCCGTGTTTAGTGTTAACGGTGCAGCCTTCCACTAATGGCAGCAAGTCGCGTTGTACACCTTCACGAGACACGTCAGGACCTGAGCTTTCACCGCGCTTACAAATCTTGTCGATTTCATCTAAGAACACAATGCCGTGCTGTTCAACCAGTTCAATTGCGCTTTCTTTTAAGTCATCTTGATTCACCAGCTTAGCGGCTTCTTCTTCGATAACTTGTTTCATCGCATCTTTGATTTTCAGCTTTTTACGCTTTGATGGTGTTTGCCCCATGTTTTGGAATAGACCCTGAAGCTGATTGGTCATGTCTTCCATACCTGGAGGAGAAATGATCTCTACACCGACCTGCGGTGCGGCAATATCAATTTCAATTTCTTTATCGTCTAACTGGCCTTCGCGAAGTTTTTTACGGAATACTTGGCGAGTTGAAGAGTTTTTGTTTTCTTCATCCCAATCGTCTTTTACTGGTGGCAGTAGTGCGTCCAAAATACGTTCTTCTGCGGCATCTTCAGCACGATGACGCACTTGCTGCATTTGTTGCTCACGAGTCAGCTTAATTGCCGCATCGGTCAAATCGCGAATGATTTGCTCAACTTCCTTGCCTACATAACCTACTTCGGTAAATTTAGTGGCTTCTACTTTAATGAAAGGAGCATTAGCAAGCTTGGCTAAACGACGAGCGATTTCGGTTTTACCGACACCCGTTGGACCAATCATTAAAATGTTTTTTGGGGTGATTTCTTGGCGAAGATCGGCATCCAATTGCATACGGCGCCAGCGATTACGAAGCGCAATGGCAACGGCACGTTTGGCTTTTTGTTGGCCAATAATATGTCCATCTAGTTCATGAACGATTTCTCGAGGAGTCATTTGAGACATAATCAATTACCACTAATAAGTTAATTCTTCGACGGTGTGATGCTGGTTGGTGAATACACAAATGTCACCGGCAATAGTGAGTGCTTTTTCTGCGATCTCTTTAGCATCAAGTTCAGTATTTTCTAATAACGCAAGCGCGGCTGCTTGAGCAAAGTTACCGCCAGAGCCAATGGCAACCAGATCGTGCTCAGGTTGAACCACATCACCATTACCAGTGATGATGAGTGAGCTTTCGCCATCCGCGACAACTAACATGGCTTCGAGTTTGCGCAGCATTCTGTCGGTGCGCCAGTCTTTAGCAAGTTCTACAGCAGAACGTAATAAATGTCCTTGGTGCATTTCTAGCTTTGCTTCAAAGCGTTCAAATAAGGTAAAGGCATCGGCGGTACCGCCCGCAAATCCGGCTAGGACTTTTTCGTGATATAAGCGGCGAACTTTACGGGCATTGCCCTTCATTACGGTATTGCCTAGGGATACTTGCCCATCTCCAGCAATGACCACTTTATTGTTGCGACGAACAGAAACGATAGTAGTCACAAGTAATTCCTCATAGTGATTTGGCTCAGTGTACTGAGCAAGTCGATGAAATTGATATAGGGTCAAACTCTAAGATTTCAAGCTTATTTGAATAAATTATCGGAATTTTGGTTTTGTAATTTTTTTACAATTATTTAGCATTTTCACTTGTGATTAAATTTCAGGTTTTGATACTCTCTAGCCTCAAAAATAATAATATATGTGTGGGGCTGACTTCCGTTAAGGTTGTTTTTAGCTCCCAGTAGGACAGGACGAAGTAGATGTCGAATAATAAACAGGCAAAATATCCTCCATTAGCGTTAATCAAAACTTGGGTTTGGATGATGGTGGAGTCTAAAGAGCCTCAAATTCGTGAAAAGGGAAGAAGTAATCTTATCAACGCTTTTGGCAGTTTAGCCAATGCTAATACCTATATCAGTGAACAGTTGAAACAATCAGAATCAGTTGAATAGGAGAATTTATGAAAACTCGTGCATTACTGTTTATGTTGTCGATGACATTAGCGGGGTGTGCCAGTAAAGCCCCTACTCAAATAGTGTTATCTCCTTCAGTGCCTCATTTATCCTCGGTGCAAACAGGTATTTCTGCTATCAGTTTACAGGTAGTCGACCGTCGCCAAGCCAACTTTATTGTTCGTCAAGACAGCAGTGCAACTGAAAATCACTTGGTGGCGCCAGCTGTGCCACCATCAAAACTGATCAGTCAGGTACTCACTCAAGCGTTTGAGAACCAGCATATTGCGGTTACGCCGCAAGCTCCGATTCGGCTGACCATTTATATTGATGACTTATTAGCGGATGTCATTCAAGAGTCGTTTGAGTATCAAGTAAGCAGTAAAGTGATCTTGTCACTAGAAGCCGTTAAAGGGATACATTCTTTTAAAAAGCGTTATCAAGTTACTGGGAGTTTGTCAGGCTCTTTGCAACTGGATTATTCACAATTGGAATTGGAACTGAATAAACTTATCGATCAAATTACTTCAGATGTATTAAACGACTCAGAGCTGAATGAGTTTATGGCATCCAGTACAAAATAAAGGGTACAAAATGATAAAAAGGTTAGTTTTTGCTGCGTTAGTTTGTTTGAGCAGCTCCGTTTTTGCTGTCGATATTCAACCTAATAACTTGTTTCCAAAAGTGGAAATGAATACCACGATGGGAAAAATAGTCGTAGAACTTGATAGGGATCGCGCGCCGATCACCGTCGATAACTTTCTCACTTATGTAGTGAAAGGCGAATACGATAATACGATTTTTCATCGGATCATTCCTGAGTTTGTGGTGCAAGGGGGTGGCCTTGATCCTAAATTACAAGAAAAGCCCGAAATGAAGCCGATTGTGAATGAATCTGGGAATGGTTTATCCAACATGACAGGTACGATTGCCATGGCTAGAGATAGCAACCCACATTCAGCCAGTCGTCAGTTTTATTTTAATGTGGCAGATAATGAACGCTTAGATCCGTCGTCACGACGTTGGGGCTATGCGGTTTTTGGGGAAGTGCTTGAAGGGCAAGAAGTCTTAATGAAAATGTCACAGGTTAAAACCGAAACCAATACCGTATTAGAATGGCCTGATGTTCCTGTAGAACCCATCATACTTAAGAGTGCGAGATTGTTGCCAAGAAAATAAAAATTTTTTTCGAAAAAAACATACGCGATCGATAAGTTGATCCTATACTGGTTAAGCTACAAAAAAAAGCAACACCCTCCAAATGATTTGAAAGCGCTATGTTTTGTTTTCGGGGAAGTTTGGGGATACAAAATGAGGACATAAGAAAATAATTATGAGGCGAACGATGACGACGCAAGACTTCATCGATGAAAAAGCGCCCCAACTTGCTCATTACGGCAAAGCATTTCTTAGTCAACAGATTGATTATAATGAAGTACAACTGTATTTGTGGGACACCTTAGAAGAGTGGCAACGCTTAGAAGTTCTTGGTGATACTCAAACCGACACAGAGACCGTATTTTGGCACTTACTTCACAGCTTCAGTAAATGGCCAGCCTGGGCAATCCGGGGAAATCACGTATTACGTCAACAAATCAGTGATTGTTGTGATTTTTTAGTTGGTGATGGTGCAGTCCCACAAGGTATTGTGGGTGCGAGACCAGATTCAGCGCAACTACATCGAGTTGGATAAAATATTCTCTCAATCAAAATAACCCATATCGTGAGATATGGGTTATTTTTTTGTTTGCAATCAGGACACGTCCTCTACTGAGATATGCAAGTAACTTCGCTCCTACTTCACCTCAGCATAAACAAACTCATTCCAAGGCATGAATGCTATTGACCAGTGTTTCAATATAATAATGCTGAAATAGAATTAAGTCATTGAAAAAGTGAAAAAATATTAATGTAAGCAGCCTTAAATAAAGGACTTTGAAGTATTAAAATTATTGTTCAAGCAAGATGTTAATAAGGTTCTTATTATGGCTGCGGAAGTTCACAGTACTCTTGGTGCCACTCCTCTGTGTTCTACTACTAAAAATCAAACGATCTGCGATCAATTTTTACAATTTAAACAGCGCCTCATTTCTTCATTCCCTGCCGTAAGCTCTATTACTAGCGCATTGTATTCAGCAGGTGTGATTTCTGAAGAAACAAAAGCATGGGTATCAACGGCAAAAGGGGTATCAAGCATAGATATGATGGAGCGGGTTTTTAACAACATACAAGGCCGCATAATGATGAGCCAAGAACCCATTGACATCATCATCAAGGTCATTACCGTTATAGAAGGCGATAGCGGTGCAGGAAAGTATATCGCAGCCAGTATGAGAGAGGTTTTTCAACTTCCAGTTCAAGCTAGAGTACTTGCTACTCCCGCTCCGCTTACTTGTTTTCACTCTACAGAACCAGTGGCATCGCCTAGGGTCACTGACGTCACATCAAGATTACATTCATTCTCTTTATCGACATTAACTCCAGCTGGTGTAGTAACACCTGAATCTAAATTACAATCAATCAAAGCGTTAAAACAAGCCCTTGGAGTCGCAACAAAAGAGCAAATGAAACAAGCATTTCAAAACAGTTTTGATGCATTTTTAAAGATGATTGCAAAAGATCCTTTTGTCATTGCAAAGCAAGCATTTGAAAGGAGATTGATTTCTAGTGCAAACTTATCTCATATAGAAACTGTAACTCAGCAAACAAATAGTGGTCGAGCCATAGTGTTATTAAATTCAGTAGAGCCCTTGATAACGCTTTCTAGCATAGACGAGCAATCGACTCGCAATTATCTCTTAATATTTATAGCGATTTGCTCAGAAAATCCAGAAATTACTGATGACCCTGCCGCTGCTTTTTTAAATCAACTGGTTCTTGAGCAAACTGCTTCATGCGACTCTGCAGATGGCGCTCAACCTATTGATACTGCTAATCAAAGCACTAGCCAACAGTTGCTTTCTACACCTAGTTCTGCGGGTGTTATCACTCCTAAGTCGAAGCCTCAGTTGATTGGTGAGTTAGAACAATCACTTGAATCAGCGACAATCGTTCAAATTAAGCTGGCGTGGAATAATAGCTTTTTTGAAATCAAAAAGGAGCTAGCAAAAAACGTCATCGCCACGGCCGATCAAGCTTATGCTGAAGGTTGGATTACTCAAGCTACCCTTGCGAAGATCAAAAACACTCGAAGTCTATCAGATGTTAGTAGGTCAGAGTATTTATTGGGTGAGGTGGAGCAGAGAATTCAGCCAGCTTCTCCAAATAAGGAAGCATCTTGTCGTAATATTATTGCATTCATGAAGTTCTGCCCTGAAAGTACTATGACTAAGAATGAGCCTGTGGCCATTTTTTTAAGACGACTCCAAGATGAAAAAAGTAGAAAAGCGTCTATCCCATGGCGACGCTGATCTGATCCGCTGTACTAACTTCTAACAACATGCTTTAAGGTACTATCCGATTCATTCTAGAGTTCATCATTATTGGGTTTTTAAAATGGAAGTCTGTCGTAGACTTCGTTATCCTGAGGATATCGATTGTTACTAACACTCAATTATGCAACTTGTCACAACTTTGAAAGACGCTTTATCTGTTTATGCTCACAAAAGAGTGTTACTCATTTTATTCTTAGGCTTTTCTTCTGGTTTACCCTTAGTTCTCGTATTTTCTACTTTGTCTTTTTGGTTAAGGGAAGCAGGCATCGAAAGAACGGCTATTGGTTATTTTAGCTGGATATTAACCGCTTACAGCGTGAAATGGTTGTGGGCACCTTTAGTCGATAAGATTCGATTACCCCTATTAGCAAATTGGTTGGGGCAACGTAGGAGCTGGATGCTTCTGGCCCAAATTGCATTAGTGTTTGGTATTTGGGGCATGTCTAATAGTGATCCTGCGGCCAATATTGAACACCTTGCGTTATTTGCGCTGCTGGTGGCCTTTGCATCAGCAACACAAGATATTGTGATTGATGCGTTTCGTATTGAGTCAGCACCTGAAAAAATGCAGGCTGCATTAGCGGCGGCATCATTACTGGGATATCGAAGTGCGATGATCATCGGTACTGCAGGGGCGCTTGCGGTGGCGGCTTGGGTGGAGCCCAGTACTCATGGTTACCATTTACATGCTTGGCAGTTTTCTTACAAAGTGATGTCAGCTTTAATGTTAGTGGGCATCATCGTGACCTTGTTTGCAAAAGAACCTGTTGTAGATAAACAGCAAAACCAATTGCTAGACGATAAAATCAAATCACAATTTAGAGAGAAGTACCCGCAGCAAGTCGCAGACATCTTGTCATGGTTATACAGTGCTTGTGTGATCCCTTTCAGCAATTTCTTCAACCGATATGGTAAACACGCCATCGTTATTTTGTTGTTGATCTCCACTTATCGTATCTCTGATATCGTGATGGGGATCATGGCGAATGTGTTTTATGTCGACATGGGATTTAGCAAAGAGGAAATTGCCTTTTTAAGCAAGGTTTTTGGTTTGATCATGACTCTGGTCGGCGCGGCATTTGGCGGTATATTGCTGGCTAAATTTGGCACCATGCGTATTTTATTTCTTGGTGCATTGCTGACAGCGGTGACTAATCTTCTCTTCGCAGTACAAGCCATGGTGGGGCATAGTGTCCCTTTACTGACAGTCATCATTTCAATTGATAATTTCAGTGCTGGTATTGCGACAGCGGCTTTTATTGCCTACCTGTCTAGTTTAACGGCTTCTGGTTACAGTGCGACTCAATATGCGCTGTTATCGTCAATCATGCTGCTATTCCCAAAATTTGTCGCAGGTTTTGCAGGGGCGTACGTTGATGCTTTTGGCTACGTGAATTTTTATGTTGTAGCAAGTCTCATTGGATTCCCTGTGTTGTGGTTAATCTGTTTAGTTAACCGCACAGAAAGAGCTTAGTGGGGACTTTCTTTGAAACAAAAAGCTGTAGCGTTATCGTCTGTTTATGTGGGTTTATCACACTGCATAACCTCAGTCTTTTACATGTCATCAATAAGTTGGAAATAATAATAAAACAAACTCTGAACACGCTCTAATGAACTTATGATTCTATGGTAACCATTACAAAATCATCTTTTCCGCTTAAAGATTGAGTAATTCTTTTTCCTTTAAATACTGTAGTTGATGCTAATTTGCTGGAGTTGAGTGTATTTTCAGTGGTACTAGATGATTCTTCACTAGAGCCTAGTGTGTTTTCAGTGGTGGTGGATGATTCTTCGCTAGAGGGTTCAGAGTCTGGGCTTAGTAAAAGATGCTCAAATTCCGCCTCATCATGTTTGGGGTCACTCATTTCCACGTCCTCAAACAGAGACGCTAACAATTCTCCACTCGGGCGAGGAATTTGTTTAGTAAAAATCAATTTTAATAGCTTGTATTGATCTTCGGCTGACATTGAATCCCAGTCTATCGGATTACGATTAATAAAGGTAACCAGTTTACTAATACCGAAAGTAACATATTTAGTACAACGCACTACATCAAAAGGGCCTTGCCATTTAGTGCGTATTACTCTGATTTTTTTAGAGTAAATTGGTGAGACCCTTTTAGAGTCAATTAAAACCACTCCGGCTTTCGAAATGATGCAAAATACAGCATGTTTTGAACGCTCTGAAGTTAAGCTTGGACGTTTTAGTGCGATGGGAATGATCAATAATTGTTTTTGAACAAGAGGGGAATAGGCTCTGAATTGAGCTTGAGTTTCTTTAAAATAGGTTTCAAGTTCTTCTTCTATAAGTTCGACATGATGGGCAATAATCACATATCGCTGTCGTGGGATATCAATGAATTTAACCAATTCCAAATCAATGTTGGCAGGAGTTATAGCCTCAATTTCATTGGATTTTTTGATTTTTTGCTTTAGAAAGTGAGAAAGCGAAGCTTCTTTTTCTTTAGTTGGGCGATATTGTTTCTCTAGTAAAGGGTTTTGAGTGTTAATCACAAGTGTGTGTGCCTGAGTAAAGGTCAACATTTCAGGTTCTGGTAACACTGATGCTGAAAAGGTTTCTTGGGGATAAAGGGTAAGAGACGAAACTGGAACATGGTGAAACTGAAACTTTTCTTGTTTCGATACATAAAAGGCTAAAACTTCCATAGTTGTATCTATTACTTTGTCTTCAAATGATTTTGTGGTGGATTCACATTGAAGCTTTGTAAAGCCGATACAAATTAAATTCTCGATGCTATGGTTTTTTGTATCGGATGGGTCATCGTCGCTTTTAAAGGGGATTAACTTCAGAAAGTCATTATCTTTTTCTACAAGGAAATAGAGTTCTTGTTCTGGCGGTCCGTCCTCGCTGGGGTTGAGATCAACTTTTACCATTTTCAAATTCGGCTTCTTTAAGACTATTTTTATGAGATTAGATAAGCCGACTAACATACCTGTTTCAGGAAACCACATGATATTGAATTGTGCACGAATCGTTTCAGATAAGGTTAGATAGTGCGCTCTAGCATGCTCTATTGTCGAATGGCTATCAAATAAAAGCTCAACTGTCGATTGATGGCTCCTTGAGAGTGAAAGGAGTGTGAGTGAACAGCTTATAGATTGAGTCGGTGATTGGCTTTGCTGTGGCTCTTTCGGTATGTATTTAATTTGGTAGGGTATTGCGTTGTGGCTTGCTTCTTTAATTGATGGAAGGGGAACACAAGTAGCAATGACAGTGTATTTTTCGAGAGTAAAGTCATGTGCTTTTTCTGTATTTTCTTCAAGTATTTGCTGCCAATAATTATAGGCACCCGCAACGTGAGATGCGGCTTGAGCGATAGGGTCGCAATCATAACGGGGCTCATCAAAAAACAATCGGTAGCGATTATTATCTTTTCGCTGAACATTAAAATAGACGGTTCTCGTCGCGGATGAATCATTTACATCAACGATTTCGATTTCTAACATTTTTTGTTCACATAAGGCTAGACCAATGCTTTCGAGTCCAGAGATGCTTGGATAACCGCTTTCTGTTTTGGGAGCTCCTTCATTCCAAAATACTTTTGCAGAACTCGCTTGAGGGCAAGCTGTAATTGACGCGGGAGGTGAAGCCATTATTCCTCCTTACTTATGCAAAAATACCGATAATTTATATTAGATGCTAAGTACCTGATTACCAATGAGTATTCAATATGGTTAAAAGTGTTTTTTCTTTTTAATCATGGTGTTACCTCCATTGCTGGCTGAAAAATTAATCTAGAGTTCATATTGAATTTATTTTCTTTCTTAATCAATCAGTTGAAATTCAGCATTTAGAAATTCAGTTAAAATGCTACTGACTTGCTTAGTTTGTTGGCGAGAGGGAAGTAATTGGGCGATTTCATTGCCTATGGTCGAAAAACGGTAATACCCCAACACAAGTTGGCCGTGTTTCGGGGTGATCCGTAGGGTATTCAGACCAAAGTCCAGTAATAACGGTTGCTTTGGGTTCAACTCTCCCGTTTCAAACTCTTGCTTAAGTAAAATTCCCGCTTCTATTAACGTCACAATATACGAGTAAGGTAATCCAACCTTGGCCAAGTTCAGAGTTTCTTTAGATGACTTAGCAAACCAGAGTCGCCATCCTCCTGTGATTCGGTAATGACTCAGCAGTTTAATTTGATTATCACGATTAATGGTGCAAGTTAAAGCTGATACTTTTTCTATGATTTGCGCCTCTCGTTGAGTCAGCTGGGTTAACCGCTGCAAGGTGGCCACGCTGAAATGACCTGGAGAGGAGATTTCTCGAGTAAGGATTTTTGCCCACAGTTCCTGCATTTTAGGGTTATGAATGGTTTCGGCTAAGACGTAAAAATGGTGTAGCCAATCTGGGTCGAGATCCGTTCCTGTTACATCAGCAGGGATCAAAGCAATAGCCTGCTTGTATATGGCTTCTAGGTTTTTTTGGAAAGTGGAGGCTTGCTGCTCATTACGATATTTTGCCCTTTCCACTAATGAAGCATTACTGGGTTGGTATTTACCATCGGCAGCCAGACCGATTCGCGGAGCTAAACTCAATAGCTTACGTTTGGCTGATACGTCCTTGGTTTTATCCTGTGTTTGGGTCACGGCAATACTCATTTTACCCTTTTTCCATCGCTGTTCCTGATACTAGGGGCTGTTTATCTTTCAGAATGCAAAATCATCTCTAAAGATAAATAGCCCTAGATATTACCGCTAACGCTAGCGATGTAACAAGATTTCGGAATTAATTTTTATACCGTTACTTTGCTGTAACAAAGCGCCGATAGCATAACTTGGTACGACCAGTAGTATCAACAAAGGAACAAGGATAATGCAAACAAGGGTGAGTCGACGTGACTTTTTGGCTATGTCAGCTAAAGGAGTCGGTGCTGCAGTTATTTCATATGGTTTGATGGGCTGTAGTAGTGATAGCGATAAATACGTTAAGGCTGATTTTTTACATGGGATTGCCAGTGGTGATCCTACTCATGAATCCGTCATTTTATGGACTCGAGTTACACCAGAAAAGCAAGGTGAAGCCAAGGTAAGCTGGCAAGTTGCAACCGACAGTAATTTCGACAATATCGTTACAGATGGCGAAATGATCACAACAGCTGAGCGTGACTACACAGTAAAAGTGGACGCCATAGGATTAAGGTCGGGCCAAGGTTACTACTATCGATTTAGAACCAATAAAAAATACTCAGTGGTAGGGCATACTAAAACACTTCCACAGGGCGAAGTTGCCAAAGTAAAGTTAGCGGTTATGTCTTGTTCAAATTACCCAGCTGGTTACTTCAATGTGTATGAAATGGCCTCTAAAATGGCGGACTTGGATGCGGTTGTCCACTTAGGTGATTACATTTACGAATATGATGCCAAGGGATATGGCAGTGAGAGAGCCGAAGAATTAGGGCGTGTTTCTGAACCTAAACATGAAATTTTAAGCTTAACGGATTATCGTCTTCGTTATGCTCAATATCGCACGGATCTTAGCTTACAAAATATCCACAAAACTACACCGTTTATTGCGGTTTGGGATGATCACGAAGTCAGCAACGATACTTATAAAGACGGTGCTGAAAACCATGATGAAAAGACTGAAGGCAGTTTTGAGGCTCGGAAAGAAGCCGCTCTGCAAGCTTATTTTGAGTGGCTGCCAATACGTCCATGGCGTGAAGGCAATCACGAGCAAATTTATCGCAGTTTCCAGTTTGGCGATCTGGTTGATTTGTATATGTTGGACACTCGTATTATCGGCCGTGATAAGCAACTTGATATTAAAAGATATATCAGTAGTTCTGGCTTTGAAGCGGATCGCTTTCGTGCAGATGTAACCAATACCGATCGAACCATGTTGGGTCAAGAGCAATTAACGTGGTTGCAGGGGCAGCTTTTACAGTCGACAGCAAAATGGCAAGTGTTGGGGCAGCAAGTCCTAATGGGAAGAATGCTGTTACCTGCGGCAATAGCAACAAGGCGTCTCAGTGTTGAGCAATATGCAACATTGGGGGCATTGGCTAAATTGGCGGCTCGGGCTAAAGCGAATGATCCGACGTTAACTCCTGAAGAATTACAAAAATTAGCAGCCAATCAGCACTTGTTGACACCAGAAGTACTTGCGGCACTTAAATTACCAAATATTCCGTATAATCTTGATGCTTGGGATGGCTATGCCTATGAACGAGAGGTGATTTTAACGACGGCTAAGTCTAAAAATCATAACCTTGTTGTATTAGCAGGGGATACTCACAACGCTTGGGCCAATGAATTAAAAAATACTAAAGGCGAGGCCATTGGGGTTGAGTTTGCTACTGCTTCGGTGACTTCACCTGGACTAGAGCGATATTTAAACATCGCACCTGAAAAAGCGAGAGCTACTGAAGCTGGTATTGTTCAGCTTGTTGAAGATCTTAAGTATATGAACAGTCGTGATCGCGGTTTTATGACGGTTGAATTTACCCATCAAAAGGTCAGTACGGAATGGCATTTTGTCGACACTATTACTTCTAAATCATTTAAAGCATTGGAAGAACGTTACACCAAGGCATCGACAAAGGCAGGAGAGATGAAAGTTATGATGGGGTAATTTTCAATTAGCGATAAATCATAAAAAAACCGCACTAACAGAAAGTGCGGTTTTTTATGAGTATTTGAAAGAAGATTATTTATTCAAACCATTATTGATACCAATAATGTCATCTTCATTCAACGTACCCGCAGCTTGCTTAAGAGCAAGAATCGACTTGATGTATGTATAACGCGCATCAGACAACTGACGTTTCGAGTTATACAAATCACGAGTACGGTTAAGTACGTCAACAATGGTACGAGTACCCACTTCAAAACCGGCTTGAGTCGCTTTTAATGCACTTTCAGAAGAAAGCACTGATTGCTCATAGGCTTTAATCGAGCTAATTGCGGCTTTTACATTGTTAAAGTTATTACGAACATTTTTTACCACACTGCGGTGCGTTTGTTCTAACTTTTGGCTAGCAGCAACAAAGTCATACTGAGCTTGCTTAACTTGTGATGATACCGCGAAACCTTGGAAAATAGGTACATTCAAGGTCACACCAATTGAGCGATTATCGGTATTGTTAGTATCAACATATTTACCTACCTTATTGATACCCTTACCATCATAGTTTTTGGTATATGAACCATTCAAACTTAGCGTTGGTAAGTGACCTGCCCATTGTGCATCAATCGCTTCTTTAGCGATTTCTTTACCGATTTGATCTGTGGTTAGTGCGATGCTTTTGTTTTCAGCCAGCTTTAACCATTCATTGCTCGATTGTGGCGAAGGTGGAACCGCTGAGAAACGCTTGGTATCTAAAGTATCGATATTCAGATGATCTACGCCCGTGATTTCACGAAGTGCTTCGTAGCTGTTATCTAGGGTATTTTGCGCGTTAATTTCTGATGCGGACGCTAAGTCATACTGTGCTTGCGCTTCATGGACATCAGTGATTGCGGTTAAGCCTACAGCAAAGCGTTGTTTTGTTTGCTCTAGCTGACGATCAATTGCGCGCTTTTCTGCTTGTTTAAACTCGTAATCATCTTTAGCTGTCAACACATCGAAATAGGCTGATGTGACGCGGATCATTAGCTCTTGCAGAGCGCCTGCGTACTGTGAGTCAGCTTGGGTTGCGGCTTTTTCAGCTAAATCAAGTCCAATCCATACACTGTGATTATAGAGGTTTTGACTTAGTGTGACACCAGCACTATAACCTTGTTGTTGCGGGTTAGAGTCAATCCAACGTTTGCTGTAACCAACGGTACCACTGATAGTCGGCATTAAGCCTGAGCGGTTTTGCTCAATTTTTTCATATAACGAGTCACGTTGTGCTTTGGCTTGTAGTACAACAGGATCGTTGGTCAGTGCTTGTTGATAAATTTGAAGTAAATTATCCGCATATGCCACTGAAGACGTCGTAGCCAAAGCTAGTGCAGCGCATATAGATTTCATCTTAAATTTCATTTTCTGCCCTTTTAGACATGATGTCTGTATTTCAAGACAAATAACCTTAAAACGTGCCTAAGTTCTTGGTATTGTTACGACCATAATCATTAGGCGGTTGGCGCTTCCCGACGCTTTCCTGTACATCTTAGTGATGAATAGTAAAAATGAATGCTATTACAGTCAACTGCGAAGTGTAACAGATTTTATCAGCTATCTGTGTGTTAACCTTGAAGAATTATGAAACCTTGGGTTGCAAGAATTGGAATGAATGAGTTTAACAATAATGATGTAAAGCTACTGTCTAAGCAAACGGTTTTTCAGGGTTTCTTTAAAGTTGAAGAATACCAGTTTGTTCATCGCTTATTTGCTGGTGGCTGGAGCAAACCCGTGAGCCGAGAAGTGTTTGAGCGCGGTGATGCCGTGGTCGTTTTACCTTATGATCCTGAACGCGATCAAGTGGTGTTGATTGAGCAAATTCGCATCCCAGCTCTAGGAAAAAACGACAGTCCGTGGTTACTGGAACTGGTAGCCGGAATGATAGATAAAGACCGAACTCCAGAGCAAGTCGCGCACGCTGAACTTAATGAAGAAGCGGGATTAACAGCTAAAATGCTTACCCCAATTAATCAAATCTTGGTGAGTCCTGGGGGAACATCAGAACGATTTTTCTTTTATTGGGCTAATGTCGATGCTTCAGAAGCAAAAGGGCTACATGGTTTAGCCTCAGAGCAAGAAGACATAAAAGTACATCTAGTATCGCGAGAGCAAGCTTATCAATGGTTAGAGCAAGGTAAAATTAACAACGCCGCTACTGTCATAGGATTACAGTGGCTACAATTACACTATCAAGCCATACAGGTAGATAGTCGGCATGCCGAGTAGCAAAAAACAATATCGACCTAATGTAAGTCAGTTTTTAGCCTTGTGTGGACGTAATTATCATGAGTTGTTACGTTGGCTTCCGGCTCAAATTGAGCTGGGTCAGTCTTATGTGGTTTCAGGCAGTACAGCGAAACTGGAAGTTCAACTTGTTGAGAACACCAAATATACTCAACTGATAGAGATCCGACGTCCCTTATCATCATCAGCGCATAACTATATTAAGCAGCCCAAAGTATCCGTTCGTTTATATCATGATGCGCAGTTGGCAGAAGTGTTAAGCAGTCAACAGATTTATCACCTCTTACCAGTGTATGATTACCCGAACCCTGAAATGCATCAAACGAATGAAAAATATCAAATGAATGCATTTTTATCAGAATTGCTCATAATAGGCCGTCAAATTGTCATAGAAGATGAATGATGGAAAGGAACACCGTTGTGACCGATACCAGTATCACTTATGTAGGAAAACAAACTGACAATATACAAGTGGTGCAAATCACCGATACCCATTTGTTTGCATCTGACGACGGTCAATTACTCGGAGTGAATACGGCTCAGAGTTTTGAAGCTGTGGTCGATTTGGTTATTGACAATCAGCATGATGCCGATTTGGTCATGATGACGGGGGATATCAGCCAAGACAATACCATTGAGTCATACCATCGCTTTGCCAAGCAGAGTCAACGATTAGCATTACCGTGCCATTTTGTTCCGGGAAATCACGACGAAAACCAAATGATGCATCAGGAGCTTAAGGGGGAACATCTTCGTCCTGAAAAACACCTGATTTTTGATAATTGGCACATCGTGATGCTGAATTCAACCATTGTGGGTAAGCCGGCGGGAAGATTAGAAGAATCTCAGTTCAAAGTAATTGAGCAAGCCGTTCGAGCTCATCCCGATAAACATCTTTTATTAGTGATGCATCATCACCCCATCCCTGTCGGCTGTCGTTGGTTAGATCAACACTGGATGCAAAATGGGGGGGATTTTCTTGAAAGAGTCAGTCAATATCCACAAGTGAAAGGCATAGTTTGGGGACATGTTCATCAAGAAGTGAATGAAGTTTATAAAGGGCCACATGGTGACATTCCATTACTCGCTACGCCATCCACTTGTATTCAATTTACCCCTAAATCCAACCATTTTGCCTTAGATGGACTACAGCCGGGTTATCGTTTGCTGCAATTGCAAGGCGATGGTAGCATTTGCTCAACCATTTATCGTCTTAAAGGTGATAAATTTTCACCAGAACATGAAGCCAGCGGGTATTAAAATCAATTTGTTGAAATTATCCGCAGCGTGAGGAACTATGCTGCTTTACATTCATGGATTTAACAGTTCTCCCCAGTCTGATAAAGGACGTGAGACAGCCCAATTTATTGCCAAGCATTATCCGGACTTACCCTTTTATCAACCTCAGTTACCTTTTTGCCCTAAGGCGGCTATGGAGCTTTTAAAAGGTATTGTTGAAAATGCTCTGCAAGATGGGCAAGCATTACGCTTTTTAGGTTCATCATTAGGTGGGTATTTTGCGACTTACTTGGTTGAGCAATATGGTGGAAAAGCCGTGTTAATTAATCCATCTGTAAAGCCATATGATTCAATGAAGGCTTGGCTCGGACAGCAGTATAATCCCTATACTGAAGAGTACTTTGACGTTATCCCTGAGCATCAGCATCAATTACTGAAATTGGATACGCCTGCTATCATTCATCCTGAGCAAATATACGTATTGCAGCAAGCGGGTGATGAAGTATTAGATTACAGACAAGCCATAAATAAGTATCATAGTTGTAAGATGACATTAGAAGCGGGCGGTAATCACAGTTTTGTTGGTTATAAGAACCACTTACCCGCCATTGCCGAATTTTTGCAGTTGACAAATTGTTAACAGACACCGCAACATGGTTGTTTAAAGCGAGTAGTCAAACGCCCATTCATTAACCTAAAGACGCTAGAATCAGTTATGACCAATCAATATACCTCGGATGCTATTGAAGTTCTAAACGGACTGGAGCCAGTTCAACGTCGTCCTGGCATGTATACGGACACCACTCGTCCAAACCACTTAGGTCAAGAGGTGATTGATAACAGTGTCGATGAAGCCTTAGCGGGGCATGCCAGCAAAATTGATGTGATCCTACATCAAGATAATTCGCTAGAAGTGATTGATGACGGGCGTGGTATGCCGGTTGATATCCACCCTGAAGAGGGCATTCCTGGCGTGGAGCTTATTCTGACTAAGCTTCATGCGGGGGGGAAGTTTTCTAATAAAAACTACCAATTCTCAGGTGGTTTGCACGGGGTGGGGATATCTGTAGTAAACGCCTTATCAAAGCGTGTCGAAATCACGGTACGTCGTAGCGCTAAAGTCTATCAAATGGCGTTTGAAAATGGTGATAAGGTTGAAGAGCTGCAAGAAATTGGCACTTGCGGTCGACGTAATACCGGAACAAGAGTACATTTTTGGCCAGATGCCAGTTACTTCGACTCAGCTAATTTTTCGGTTACCAAACTGACTTACCTTCTTAGAGCCAAGGCCGTATTGTGTCCTGGTCTAAAAATCAAATTTGCGAACAAGCAAACCGGTGAGACTCAAGAGTGGCATTATGAAGATGGTCTAAACGACTATTTACAAGAATCCACCAAAGGCAATGAAATGCTGCCGCCAAAACCTTTTGTCGGTAGCATGAGCGCTAAGCTAGAAGCTGCTGATTGGGCGATCACATGGCTGCCTGAAGGTGGAGAATGCCTTAACGAAAGCTATGTAAACCTTATTCCAACACCACTGGGTGGTACTCATGTCAATGGCTTTCGCCAAGGGCTGTTAGAGTCAATGCGAGAGTTTTGTGAGTTCCGCAACCTGACTCCTCGTGGGGTTAAGCTTTCACCTGAAGACATTTGGGATCGTTCATCATTTGTACTGTCTATCAAAATGCAAGATCCGCAATTTGCAGGACAAACCAAAGAGAAGCTTTCGAGCCGTCAAAGTGCCGCATTTGTTTCAGGCATTGTTCGTGATGCGTTTTCATTGTGGCTTAACTCCAATACCGAATACGCAGAAGCTTTGGCGGAAATGTGCATTAATAATGCGCAAAAACGCCTAAAAGCCGCGAAGAAAGTGGCCCGTAAAAAAGTCACTCAAGGACCTGCACTGCCAGGTAAGCTTACCGATTGTAGCACTCAAGATCCGATGCAAGGGGAACTCTTCTTAGTGGAAGGGGACTCAGCAGGCGGCAGTGCTAAGCAAGCGCGTGATCGTGAGTTTCAAGCCATCATGCCACTGAGAGGTAAGATTCTAAACACTTGGGAAGTGGATGCTTCACAAGTTTTAGCCTCACAAGAAGTGCATGATATTTCTGTTGCGATTGGCTGTGATCCTGACAGTGAAAACATCTCTGAACTCAGATACGGAAAAATTTGTATTCTTGCCGATGCTGACTCTGATGGACTGCATATCGCCACGCTTTTATGCGCCTTATTTATGAAACACTACCGAGTACTGGTTGAAAAAGGCCATGTTTACATTGCAATGCCGCCTCTGTTCCGTATCGATATTGGTAAAGAAGTGTTTTACGCCCTAGACGAAGGTGAAAAGCAGGGCATACTCGACCGTATTGCGGCTGAAAAGAAAAAAGGGAAAGTGCAAGTCACTCGATTTAAAGGTTTGGGTGAGATGAACCCATTACAGCTTCGAGAAACCACCATGGATCCCAATACTCGTCGTTTAGTGCAACTCACCATTGATGATGCTGAAGAAACCTTAGCATTAATGGATATGTTACTGGCTAAAAAGCGCAGTGGTGACCGTAAAACTTGGCTCGAAACTAAAGGTGACTTAGCCGAAATTAATTGTGGTGATTCGACCATAAGCTGACATTTAACGACCATAAGTTGTCACTCAATGCTCATAACATGTCACATTAACAAAGCATAATTTGACATTAACGTGATGTAGCGTGACTCTGACGAAAATTTATCAGAGTCACTTGCAATGGCAAAAAAGCAAAAGCGCAGAGATGTTCGAAAGCTGATGTCAAAGAGCGTAAATGTCTTTCATGGAAGGAAAAGCGAGGATTACCCAACATACACTGAAAGCCCACTCGAAGCTGACCTTTGCTATCATTTAGAGTTCGATAAGAACGTCGTAAGCTATCAAGCTCAACCCTTCCCCATTACTTATTTCTTTGATGGAAAGTTAAGAAGTTATACCCCTGACTTTAAAGTTACATATCAAAACGGATCTGTTGTTTATATCGAAGTCAAATATGAAGCAGATAAAACACGAATTGATAATTTTGAACAATGGATTGAAGCAATCAATCAATCACTTATCTCTCAAGGTTCTAGAGTTATCGTAATTACCGAGCTTTTTATTCGAAAGCAGCCTACCTATGAAAATCTAGTTAACGTTTACTCTGCAACGCGTCTCAAATTAGATAAAGCATTTTTAGTGAAAATTATCACGGCATTCGAATCAAAAAAAAATCTCACTATTGCAGAGCTAATTACTCAAGATAAAAGAGAGTATGAATTAGAACAAATTCATAGGTTGATCTTTGAGCGTAAGTTAATAGCTCCAATTAATATTGAGATAATCTCAACATCATCAGTAATTCAACATAGTGGTGAGAGTTATGAGTGCTACATATAACAACGAAGACTTTCTATTGATAACTAATGATGATATTTCAAGGCAGTTTCAAATTCTTTCGTGTAATGCAAGAGCAGTTAGACTTCTTGATATAGTTACAGGCGTTGAATCAGAAAGAAAAGTTACTGAATTGGATGAGTTGATTGTGTCTGGAAATGCGGCAATTCAAAAAAAGGACACACAAGCCCGCAAGCGACTGAATCCAGAATCTAGAGACTTTGGCAGTTATCCTGAGAAGAGCAAATCTCAAGCAAGAGATAGACTAAAAATAGTTATGGGGGTTATTGAGGCGAAGCCTAAATCTTTTTCAGCAAAGAGATTAGAGCCAATTATTTCAAAATTATATTCTGAATATACTTTTGAAACCCTTAAAAGAAAGCCTTCTTCAAGAAGTGTCATAAGGTGGATTCAACGATTCTCAAGTTCAGGACATAATATTAGATCGTTATTACCTTTCGATGAAATGAAGGGAAATAGGGAAAATAAAGTAGATCCTAGAATAGAGCCATATGTTGAAGCAGCTATTAAACACTTTAAATCTCCAGAATGTCCATCTATTGCTAAATCGTATGATGAATTGAAAAAACTTGTTTATTCCAAGAATGCTGAAATTGTTGATGAAGCTAAAAAAATGAAGCCTATGCACTATTCGGCATTCGTCAAACGTTTAGAAAAAGAAGCGCCCAAGGAGTTAACTAAAGCAAGATTTGGCAAGGAAGCGGCTAGAAAATTATTTAGAGAAGCTAAACAACCTCAAGAAATATCGCTCATTTTGCAACGAGTGGAAGTCGATCATACAAAACTAGATTTATTTATTGTTGATGAGAAAAACTTTTTACCTCTTGGCCGGCCTTGGGTAACAGCGCTAATTGATTATAAGTCTAAATCGATTCTTGGATTTCATATAGGTTTTGAGCCGCCTAGTTATTTGAGTATAGCCAGTGCGTTACGTCATGCAATTTTGCCTAAGTCTTACGTTAAAGAAAGGTATCCTGAAGTAAATTGTGACTGGAATTGTTACGGTATCCCTAAAAGCATTGCTGTAGATAGAGGTAAGGACTTTGAGAGTAAAGCGTTTGAAGATGCTTGTATGGATTTATTTATTCGAATTCACAGAAATCCAGGTCGTCATGCGTGGTATAAAGGTTCAATCGAATCATATTTCAACACGTTAAATAAACGCTTATTGAACGACTTAAAAGGAAAAGTCTTCCCAAATATTGGTGAGAGCAACAACTATAACCCACAGAAAAATGCAGTAATTTCGTTTGAAGTATTTATGCGAGTTTTCCACATTTGGGTTATTGATATTTATCAACAATCTAAAGTCAGTAAAGGAACCATTATACCAAGAGTCAGTTGGGAAGAAGATCTAGATGTGGTTACAAGAGGAGCCATTAATCGAGATGCTTTAGACATAATTCTTTGTGAGCATAAAACTCGAATGAATAGTGAAAAAGGAATTGTGTTAAATCATATTTTTTATGATAACGAGCAGTTATATAAATTGCGTGCATTGACAGGTATAAGGAAAGTACATATCAAGTTTACTCGCGAGAACTTAGGGTTTGTTTGGGTTCAAGATGATCAAAATAACCAAGAAAATGTTTTTTTCAAAGTGCCTGCAATTAATCAAAAGTATGCTTCAGGGCTAAGGCTGCATCAACATGAAGTTATCAAAAACTTTTGTGACAAGATGCTTGATTTAGAGCTAAATGAAGAAAATTTAGCTCTAGCTAAAATCAAAATGGAAAATCTCATATCTGATTGGGTGGACACCGTAAATGCAAAAAAAGTATCGAGTTTACAAAAAGCGGCAAGATACTATGGCGTCGGTCAGCAATCCGACCAAACAGTTGTATCGACTGTGACTAAAGATACTATTGAGAATCAACTAATTTCTTCCTCCACGGCTACTGAAGAACGGTTAAAAAAAGGTGATGAAAATGAAAGTGGATATGAGTTTTACGATGGCAAAAATAATTTATTGCCAGATGAACTAGAGTTCTAATTATGAGCAATGAGTCTGAGTTATTCACAGAGCACCAAAAAAAAATCGTGAAACAAATAAAGAACATTTTTGTTGCAACAGATACATTACAACTCATTCTGGATGAAATGAAAGAAATTAGAGAGTTAAGTAAAATTGATGAATATGAAAACCTTCCAGAGTGTATTTTCATCGGTGGTGAAACTGGGACAGGAAAAAGCCACTTCATTAAGCAGTATCAGCGTGAATATGATAGGTACGATTTAATAAGCCATCTAGGGGAGAGAACTATAGTGCCTGTTCTCTATTGTGAACTACCAAAAGCTACCCACCCTAAGCCAGTTGTTTCAGAACTTCTTGACGTGCTTGGTGACCCTCTCAAAGGTTTAAAAGGGGACGTGAGACAGTTGACTAGCCGACTTGTTCATTTGCTTAAAGAAAGTAAAACAGAATTACTAATCATTGACGAATTACAACATGCTATTGAAAAAGCAAGTAATACGGTTATCCAAGATATTGGTGAATGGTTTAAGATTTTAATAAATAAGAGTAAGATTCCTATCGCTTTCTTTGGAGAACCGTGGGCAACAGCCGTATTTGACGTTAACCCTCAATTAAGTAGAAGAGTTAGTAAAAGAGATTTTGTAATCCCTAATTATACAGCCCTTACTTTCGACAAGTTTCAGATGTTCATTGAAAATCTTCAAAAAAAGCTACCGATAAAGCCTGCTCAAGATTTATTTGACGATGAAATGGCATTTAAACTATTTGCTGCTTCAAGCGGCAATTTATCAAATTTAGTAAAAGGTATTATAATGCCAGCTAGTATTTCAGCTTTGAAGGAGGGAGCTGATTGCTTTACAGAAGAACATATGAAGTTAGCATTTAAACAGCGAAAAAGCTTAAGCCAAAAAGCAAACTTTGTAATAAAAAATCCTTTTAAAAAAAAGATTGATGACATTGAAGGTTGGCAGCAATTAACAAGCTCACACTGGGATAATACCGCTAATACTAAAGCTGAACGTATAATCCATGCTACCTACAGTAGATTAAAATTTAAAGATATACCAGCTAACCAGATTTTATCTAAAAGATAACCAAGTCCCACTTTGTGAGGTAAGTCACGATTTATTTTAAGGTGCGAATTAGACTGTGCATCATGACTTTTCTTATTCGTAATCGTGTCTTCAAAGATGAAACTCTAGAAAGTTACTTCATTCGCCTCGCACATAGTAATGGTTTTGAAAAAATCAATCTGTTTCTGTCTAGTCTAAATGCTTTTTTTATCGAGTACGATATAAAACTCAAGGGCATATTGCCGACGGCTCTCTCACGACTAAACCTCTATAAAGCACATAACTCCAGTGCATATCGTGTACGAGCGATAAAACTACTAGAGGAATTTTGTGATTTGCAACCCAGTAGCTTGTTAAGAGTATCTGTGTTGAGAACCAATAAGCATTTTGGAAGTTATGCGGCATTAGCAAGAAGTAATGTGCTTTTTCCAAATATCATGCTTAGAGAGAAAGTTATTCCTGTTTGTCCCGAATGTCTTCAAGAAAAAAGTTATATTCGATTCATTTGGCACTTAAAGCCTATACAGCACTGCCCCAAACACCACGTAAAGCTAATTTTTAACTGTCCTGAATGCGGGAATGATATCAACTACATTCAAAATGAAAATGTAGAGCTTTGCTCATGTGGTTTTGATTTCAGGCAAATCAAACCACCAAATAAGATTGAAGAATCTATGTCGGCATCGCTTTTTGAATCCCCAGAAAATGCTGAACACCTCTCGCTAGAGTTCGGTAAATATTTGTGGTTTTCAAAGCGTAGTGGTGTCGAACTCGATGATGAGTGCTTTCTTTTAAAATTCAATCGCTATTTTTCAAATTGGCCTGACAATTACTTGTCTTATTTGAAAACTCAAGAAAGTAACGCTATTGAAAAGCAGACTTCAAGATTTAACCAAATTTCAGTAAACGATATTTGGCGCGATCAATTACGGAATGTGAAGCTTTCATCAACAGATAAAGTGAACAATTTAGTTTTAGAACAGTTGACTAACTATTTTATTGACTTAGTAAGACGTTACCCAAAATGTGAACATGCCAATGTTGCGGATACGCTAATTAATCAAGTGGATAGTGCACTATTACTAAGAACATCGGTTGAGCAGGTGTTTCGGCTGCTGGAGGATGGATACTTGAGAGTTAAGTTCGGAGTCCCAACTGAGGCCATTTACAAGCCTCATATTCCGATTTTTTACTTGAGAGAGGTTATTGAGCTAGTCCAAGCGCAAGGCGCAAACACTACCATGTCAAATCACATCATATCGGCTTGGTGAAACGATGAATCTCAAAGAGTTACTCAATATTGAAACAGTCTCTTTGAGAAATAGCAAAATTCGAGATCGGCTGAAGCCCTCAAATCCACCAGTCGACGCTTCAGGTTATGAAGCTCAGATGTTTCTTATCCTCATAAATCTTGGATACTCAAAGAATGAACACATTGATTTACTAAATCTTCATTCGGCAAAGCAGTTTTTAAATGACAAAAAATATTTTGGCGTAACCCTGTCAGAATCGGCTTGGATACATACACATAATTCGAAATACCCTGATATTAGGGTAAGTGATCAGGCTATTAGGGCGAAAGTTTTAAGTAAAGGGATTAACGGGGTTTGCAGCCAACATTGTTCTCATTCTATTTCTTATAGTTATTCTCATAATGGTGGTCGTGTAACAAGATCTTTTCCTTTAATCACAGAATTTTGTTGGAATGGAAAAGTAACCTGTCTAGCCGAATTAATTGCAAATTGTGAAGCTATTTGGATAGAACAATTTCTAGATCTTGGCTTCAGTCTTCAATACATAGCCATAGTGGTTAAAATATTAAAAAGCTCATTGGCAACTTATTCACCTAATAAAGTTCATAATACCATCCAACTTAGATTCCCATATAAAGATGACTATATAGCGATTACCCCAGTTGTTAGCCATAGGGTGCTTTCAGAACTTCAAAAAGCCTGTGCGAATGATAGCCTTAGATATAGGAGCCTTCTTTACCCTCAAAAGGGATACACGAATACTGGAAGTTTGCTTACAGGATTGGGTGGGAGAATAAATGTACTTAGCTATTACTCGAATACGATGAAGTACCATCAAGAGTTAGAAAAGTACGTTAACCAACTCACTGATGAAAGCCTGTTTTATAATAAAGCTCTTAGCTTTACTCGGTTTAAAAAAGCGCTGTACGAAATTACATTTTCGGTTCGCTACCTAACTCTTCGAGCCAAGCGCCTTGCTCGTATTGATGCAATTAAAGTCATACGCAGGGTTATCTACTTGTGGTTGTTCAGAATATTGAGATATAAAAAATATGCCAATCTTGATGAGGAAAAGCTTAGGGAAGGCTCATTGATAAAAGAATTAGTCGAATATGGGAATGCTGAGGCACCAAGCCTAGCGGTTAAGCTGAACGCCAAACTTAACCTGCAATTAAGCGAAAACGATGCCACTAAAAAATTTGCTTACCATCCCAAGCTACTTGAATTGCTAAAGCGCCAAATAAAATATGTGTTACATCACAGAGATGCTCATGATGAACACCTTCAATCCAATTTTACTTACCTACATGTTAAAAACATAACGGCTGAAGATATTAATACTCTAAGTAATTTGTATCTATGGGGAATGCCTTCAATCATAGCACTGACGGGTTTTTCTCATGAATTTGAGCTGAATTTAAGGCGGGCTGGTGTTTTTTTAAAAGTGATCGGTGTTGCGATATTTGTTCATTCTTATCAGGTAAAGTGTAATTCTTCATTACCTGAATGTGATCGTATAAATGGCAAAGCGGATCAGTATATACCTGCCCGACCAGCGTTGGTCGACCTTCCAAGAAGTAGAATGAAATTTGATTTGGTTTTTCGTTTAGCTTTGCAAGATACCTTGGAAGCAAACATCAGCCTTGAGGTGTTAGCCAACGCATTTCCAGATCGGATCATGGGTGGTGAAATTTTTCTTTCGGATAAAAAGATTAAGAAACAATTTTATCTCACTTCAAATATTCAAGAACTCTTTTCATTCTTAAGGTTTATTTCGCATAAAGGATGCTGGTTATGTCCAACTGATCACAGACTTAGAGGCATTTCTGAGTTATCCAGTTTACTTAAACGAGACGAGGAGCTAAAGCCCGTCCATATCGGTTATGCATACCTAGAGCAGCCGAAATCTAGAGAGGGGGCTATCAGCTCAAGACATTGTTTTGGTGAGTCTATATTAGGCATCGCTAAATGTGTACATCCGATTGATGCGAATAATAAAGGATTAAAATTCTTCTTTGATAACGCATTTTGGGCACCCAAAATATCTGAGTTCAGCACTTTGATGACAAAATAACAGGAGGAATATCGTGGATATCCCTTTGAGCTTATCTTATAGCGGTTCAATACGCCCATCCCCCGCTATTTTTTACTGTAAGTCAGCAGATTCTGATGTCAAATTACCAGTTGCTATCGTCAACCTAGTAGCAAATTCACCAACTTCAGCTTTCAGTGAGGGGCATCGAGAGCAAGGGGTCATTAAAAATGTAAATGCTTATGAGCTAGGGCGACCGCAGCTTCACTGTGCTCCATATTGTCATGTGCCTTATGAGGCCAAATGGCTTTATTGTAAATTTTCATTAAAGCTTCGAGCGGATAGCTTTAAGCCTCATGGGCATGATGATCTGAAAGTTTCTAAGTACCTCCAGCGTTTCGCAAAAAGCTATAAGGATCAAAATGGATACCACGAATTAGCAAAGCGCTATGCGAAAAATATCCTGCGGGGTAAATGGCTCTGGGATAATCTTGAATCAGACCAGCCTATCACGTTATCAATTAAACGTAGAGGCAACCTGTTAATAAAAATAAAAAAAATTCAATCCCTACAATGGAATTATGGCTGGGAAGGTTATCAAGATGCGTTAAATGAATTAACAGCTCTTATTGATACAGCGTTGTCATCTACTGGTACTGTAACACTACAAATTAAAGTCAAAATTAGGGCTGAGACTCTGCAAGAGGTAATCCCAAGCCAGCTAGTCCTTTCAGAAGCAGAACGTAGAGCAGACAAAGAGCCCACGTTTGCAGAAACGAGCCTTAATTCAAATCAAAGGACCGTATGTTTAACCAAGTACAAAGTGGGTGCAGGAATTCAATTGATTGATGACTGGATTGACACAGAAGACCCAATCCGAGTGAGTGAATATGGTGCTGTTCACGGGCAGCATATTGCGCTAAGGACACCCAGAAGTAAACAAGATGTTTATTCTCTATTACCTAAGGTTCCATTTTATATTCGTTTTTTAAGATACAACCAACTAGGGGAGGACGAGATATCAAACGAAATCCACTATTTGATGTCGATGCTTGTCAAAGGTGGCGTTTTTAATCGTAAAAGTGATAAAAGCATGAGGTAAGTGATTATGTGTAATCGTTACTATTTTATGGTCAAGTATTTACCCGAAAATGCTACTAATTCATTATTAGCGGCAAGGTGCGTTTCGGTCTTGCATGGTGTTGTCAGTCACAACGGAGAAACAAACATTGGAGTATCTTTTCCTGACTGGTCTGATTCAAGTATCGGGGGACAAATCGGTTTTGTATCTAATAATTACAGAAACCTTGAATCATTTAGAAAAAACCGATATTTCAATATGATGAATGAAGATGGGCTGTTCTTTGTTTCAGATGTCGAAGAAGTCCCTAACGGTTTAAGAGAAGTTCAATATATAAGAAATAATGGTATTGCTAAAAATACGTTGCGAGAACGACAGCGTCGAATTGAACGATGCCAAAAAAGAGCTGAAAAAGGTGGTAGAGAGTATCAGCCCAAGCTTGGGTTTATCGAAAGAGAGTTTAGCCACTTTCATAAGTTGATAGTTCAAAGCACAAGCAGCCATAAAGCTTTTCCTTTGTATATTCAAAAAAAATCTGCCGTAGGTAATGCCGCAAATTGTGACTTTGGTCATTATGGCTTAGCTTCAAATCGGGTATTAATGGGAACTGTGCCTGATCTAAGTTTTAACCATTAATTTTTACGAGTATTTTATTTGTTTACATATTAGTAGGTTAAGTTATGTTGAAAATAGATTGGTATTTAGGGGTAAATGAAAATAACTGCCAGATATATAATGATTTCTTCTGGTGTATCTCTAGTGACCTACCGCACAGGTAGCCGAAAATTCATGAAATCTATCAATAAGCTAGGGGGCAAGGTGACCTACCGCACAGGTAGCCGAAAATATTACCAGTGAATCGCTCAATAGTAAAAGTGAGTGACCTACCGCACAGGTAGCCGAAAATTGGTGCAAATCATACAACATGACGTATGAGTAGTGACCTACCGCACAGGTAGCCGAAAATAAATGTGAAAAGTTTTGTTTATGATAATTTTGGTGACCTACCGCACAGGTAGCACATCAAATAGCCACGGATGGCTATGTTTAGTTTTGTGTCATCATCACTTATCCATTCGAAAAAAAGCCTCTCGCTAACATGATGATGAAAAGCAATCCTATGCATTGCAGATACTCAATCTTGGGAAGATGAAATAAGCTGGGCATAAGCCAATTCCACAAAAAATAAATTGGCAGCGACAATACAAAAACATAAGCAAGAGTAAGCAAAAGAAACACAATGATGGCGTGATATGCTTTCATTGTAATTCCTCCTTATCTTGTGAGATTAAGCCAGAGTTTAGTTCTACACTCTCAACACCATCTAGCCTCAGAAACTCTTCCAGCTTTTGTGAATTCGATAAAGTGCAATTACCCTGAGCGCCCTTTGGAAGCCAATAAACTGAGCCTGACGATTGCGGCCAAATGTACGCTTTTTCGTTTTCAACAAGCTCACAAAGGTCTGCACCAGATGATAGACGCCACTTATCTTGAAACGGTTCATCCCAGCTGGAAAATACTTTATAGAATGGGTTTTCTTCGTCATTAGTTATTTTCAGAATGACCCACCCTTCCGGAATAATACAACCTTGGGGCTGGTTAGTTTTCTGAGCTAGATTCATTCCCACCTCTTTTCAAAGCTTTTAACATGATTCTACTCGTTATCATGTAATAGTTTTAGTAACTCATTGTTAATGCTTATACTTTTATCTAGATTATTGTTTGGTTGATTCTCTGATACAAGTTAATCATAAACCCATCAACATTTTTCCCGTGAACAATTGTATGGCGTTCAGGTTCGTGGATTTGATGCCTTAACTGGTATGCGTTTTTGAACTCAATGGCGCTGGCTTTGTGAATATGAAGCACTGGTCTGGCGGTTCGCTTTACGCTTTTCTTCTTGCCTTTGATAAAGTTCTTTTTGAGTAGTTCGTAAATCACATTTTTGTTTACTTCTAAATAGGTGCAGGCTTCAGCTGGTGATAACCATTCAGGATCTGGCTGTTCATGCTTACTTCTCACTGGAATAAACTGTTTAAATGCCATAGGAGAGCGTTTGAGAGGGTTGTAGGTATAAGCTATCTGCCCATCTAGCATTTGCTTCACCAGCTCTAAAAAATCCATACCAAAAAATTGAAATTGTTTAATTTGATGCTTGTTTGATTTGGTTACTTTCAATTGAGCACAGGAGACTAACCTTTTGACGAAGATTTCCAATTCTTCATTTTCAATAAGCCAGTCCCTATTGGTTTTGGTTGGTTTAAGTAACGGCTTGATGATCCCGCCATTAATCAAAAGCTTTAAGCGGTATTGACTCAAGCCAAGTAGCTTGGCCGTACACTCTAAACTTAAGCACCTTTCTAGGCGAGTTTTGAGTGTGGTGATGTCTGAGCGAGCATACATAGCATCGCCATTTTTCAGGACAGTTTTAGCTTTAAGGAAGGACTCTCTGAGTAGAACTTTAAACTTAGATACTGGAACATCAAGAACTGCCATTGCTTGTGTTTGGTTTACAAAGGCTCTTGATGAGAGAATATCGCTATCAATAAGAGTTATGTTGGCGTTGAAATTACCATTGCTAAAATGTGATTGAATAAACTGATCAAAGGCTTGTTTTAAAAGTCGGTAGCCATCAGATTGGCTGTTTTCAGTAGAACAAAGATCATCATACAAATCTCTGTAGCAATTTCTTATTCCAGTAAGCCCTTTCGTTCTCATTGGATGCTTTTGAAAGTAATCGAGTAACTCATAGAACTTGTTCGGCCAATCACACAAGTAATCGTGAGTGATTAAAAATGGGTTGTCGGAACTTTTGTGAGCAGGAAATGCTCTCAAGTGAAAGTGAGATAAAAAACTACAGACATCGATAAAGTCCGACAAGTTCAAGTTATTTACAACAGGATAAATCGAGCTTGGCTGTTGTCCCCATAAGCATTCAATATGTTGGTTTAGTAGGAATTCTTGCTCGGTTATTGCTTTGGCTGGAATGTGTTTTACCCACTCAGGTAATTTCGTTTTCAGGTGATGGGTACTCCAACTCAGTTTCTTCCCGTTATCGGGATTGATTGAAAGCAGGCTACACCGATGCTTAGTACAACAGCTTTTCACCTTTAAGCTGTTAAGAAGATTGAATGTGGATGCTTCAAAATAGCAATGAGGGCAAACTTTTAAGTAAGTGAAGTCGAAGGCTTTAGCTAAGAAATGTTGTTCCATATAGCTGAAGCGAGTTGCCCCATGTTTTATTAGCTGTCTTGATTCAATTTGTTGATGAGGCTGGTTTACCAGGCTTGCCAACTTTTCAGTATCAAAACCACCAAAGAATAATCGTTTACTCGGTACTCTTGTGTTAACCAGCTCCTCCCCTAATAGCTTCATCAAGGTTTGAATATTCCTATAGCCATTGCCGTTTGCCAGTCGATGCAAATAGCTAGGCAGAAGCTCGCTAGGTTGAGGGTATAAACGATTGAGTAATTTCAAGCAGTTACAGAAAATTGGTTAATGATAAGTGCTTGATACAGTCTGTCGTTCTTTATATCAATGGTTATGAATTAATGTTAATGGTTAATTTAATGAATTTACTAATAAGTTGATATATATCCATCATTATAAATTCAGACTATGAGAAGCTTGAATACAGAACTAAATGGTTGCTCTGATAAGTAATGTCTTGAAAAGATAGGTTTGACCCCAATAGTTGGTATTAGGATGTGAATAACAAGGAAAAGGTGTGCCAAAATTTCAAAGCTTTGTAGCTGTCATCAAAAAAGGAATGATCACAATATGCTGGTCAATTCTCAAACGGTGTGAGAACCCTGCAACAACAAATTCTTCCAAGCTTCCAGATTTATGTCCGACTGACGATGCTAAGTATGTTGATTCATATATTGACATGCTAAACGAAGCCCTGATAAATAGAAAACAAACAATCAAAGAAATTGCGATAACTTCCCCCTATTCTGGAGGTAAAAGCTCTCTTATAAATACCTACATCAGAAAAACACCATTTCTAAAGTTTACTACGATATCGCTGGCCTCATTTAAAAGTTTATCTCAAGGTGTAGGCGTGGATGCTCCTGATGATGGCTCTGTATTATTAGGAGCTGACAATGGAAAAAAAGTTAACCTGGAAACAATAGAAATACGAGATAATCTCAGTAAAATAGAAAAGAGCATTGTTCAGCAGCTACTTTATAAAACGGATAGTAAAAAGACTCCAAATTCAAGGTTCAGAAGAATTTTTCCTCAACCAGTATCAGACTACTTTGCATTTTCAATATCAGTATCTCTAGTTTTTTGGCTGGCGATTTTAGGTGCAATACTTTATCTTCCTACTTTTACATTCACAGGTATGCATGAGTCTGTTTTAGCATCCCCCAAGCTATCAAATATTAACCTGTGGTTTTTGAGCTATTTTTTTTCTGTACCGATACTTATTGTAAAAGATCTGCTTAAAAATTTAAGTGGGTATAGCATATCAAAATTCAATCCAAGCAAAGGCGAGTTGGCATTCGAACAGCAAAAAAAAGACTCAATATTTAATATATATCTAGATGAAATAATTTATTTTTTCGCCAGTCAGAAAAGTGATGTTGTTGTTTTCGAAGACCTAGATAGGTTTAAAAATCCCGATGTATTCATAAAGCTAAAAGAGCTGAACAAGCTTATCAATGACAGTGAAGATGTAAAACAGACTGTCAGGTTTATATACGCACTACGAGATGATGTTTTTCAAGGGAAAGATAGGACTAAATTCTTTGATGTTATTATTCCAATTATACCTATTGCTAGTAAAGCAAATTCATACCCCCAACTCAAAGAGTTGATGGAAAATGCGCGCCTATTAGGGGATGTAGGAGACTCATTTTTGAGAGCTGTTTCAGTATATGTCGATGACATGAGAATGCTTAAAAACATAGTAACTGAGTTTGGTATTTATAAGAATACACTGATAAAAAATTTAGAACACTTAAATCTTACAAGGCTCTTTGCATTCATTGTTTACAAAAATGTTTACTGCGATGACTTTGCTTTACTACAGAGCGGAGGCGGTAATTTGATAACGTTTTTTTCTGATATTGCCAACTTGAAACGTGACAAAGAGGAGGATATTGAAGCAAAAATTGCTTCATTAAAACAACGCTTGTTAGACTCTGAACATGAATTAACTCGTTCAATAGAGGAGCTAAATGTTATTTATATAATGAAGTTAGCTCATAAATTAGGCTCTGGTAATGGTATTTCCTATATAAATGGGCATACGTTGAACAGTTTTATTCAACCTGATATTTTTGATGACTTGTTGAAAAACCAAAACAATATTTCATATGTTAATGTTAATGGTTATAACCTAACTGAGAGATACACATTTAAAACGTTTCTGGATGAAATGTCACCTAGTTATTTCCAAAGGAAACAGGGTGCTTTAGATAAAAAAGCAGAAGAAAAGTTAGCTATCTCAAAGCAAATTGAGCAACTAAATGACGAACATTCTTTGCTGAATGAAATTTCGATAAAAAACTTTATAAAGTCCTGTTCAAGAAAAGATGTTTTTAGAAATATAGCTGATAAGCAGCTTTTGGTATTGCTGCTTGAGAGGGGGTATATCGATCAAAATTATGATGAGTATCTCTCTCACTTCCATGAAGGGCACATGACAATAAATGATATGGCATTTATCAGAGTTGTTCAGAGCGGTGAAAAAATAGATCCCTTACGCACGATTGATAATATTGATGAATGCTTAAAATACTTATCAGATGAAGACTATAAAAAAGGTACATTTTTTAATTATAAGCTGTTCGATCACATACTTATCAGAAGCCCGTTACCCATTTTTCGATTTATAGAAAACTATCTAACTGATAATTCTGATTACTTACAGTTTGTACTTAACGGGCTAGAACACCTTGAAAATAAAGAAGCTTGGATTGTTGCAATTTCCAAAATATTCAACGGGTATTGGCAAGATTTGATTACAGATCAATCAATGACTCGTAATGAAAAGCAGATGCTTTTACTTCATTCGATTAACGCATTGCCAAAGAAAAATATTAATGGTTATTTAAAAAGCTCAATTGATGAGCTACAAAGCTTCATAAATGAAAATGAATCAATAGGGCGTCACTTAACAATTGCTGAATTTGACGTGAATAAAGTATGTCGTGTGTTTCAGTTTCTCAGAGTAAAGTTTCAACATTTATCTAACGTTGAAAATGAAGCAGATTTCTTAGCTTTGGTTCTAAAGTATATGTTATTTGAAGTTCATGAAGCCAATTTATCTGTAATAGCAAAGCAATTGTTTGACTTAAAAGGTGATGATAGTAGAGATTTTTCTTGCCTCAAAAATATTGAAAATGAAGACTTTCAGCAAGTCTTTAATAATGAGATAGAAAAAGTAGCACAGAGACTCACTTATAAAAATTTAAGTATATCGAATGAAGAAGATTATATTTGGTTGTTAAACAACAAAGATGTGACTATTGAAACCCAAATTAAGATCATTGAAACTGGTAGCTTTATAATTAATAACATTAGAGTGTTGAAAAATAGATATGATTTTTCAAGCCATCTATTAAAAGCACAAAAAATTGAGCCAAACTGGAATAATACCGATTACCTGTATGAGCATGAACTCATTTCTGACGAGCTTTTTAAGGAATACTTAAATCGTAATTATAAAGAGTTGTGCTCATTAAGCGAAAATAACCTTTCTGATGAGGTTAAAGAGCATTACGCATTAATGATCACCGATGAACCTATTGATATAGAAGCGTTTTCTGCTTATTCTTCGCTGTTTGGTTATCAATATAAACCTGAGCAAATTAGAGAAATTCCAATAGATAAGCTTTCGTATCTGATTGAAAATGAGAAGTTGTTGGTCTGTTTTGAGTCATTCGAGACCCTTTTAGAACTAAGTCGAGAGTTATCAATAAACTTTTTAGCGAAAAACTTTGATTCTTTTGTTGAAAGGAGTCACTCGATTGAAAGGCTGCCTATTGACTCAAATATGTTCTACAAATTATTAGAACCAAATCTACTGACATCTGTTCAGCGAAAAATTTTGATTGAATCTAGAAGTGATTTAATTGAACCTAATGTGATTAAAGACTCATTGATTAAGGCGTTAGGCTATCAAGAAGTTATGAACGGAACTGATATCTCGAACTTCGATATACCTGAACTTCCAATCTACGCGATAGAAAACTTGATTTCATCTGCACCTGATGATGACACTAAAAAAGTAATCCTGATAGGTCAGTTACAATACTTGGGCGGTAATGAGATTATTCAGCTTTTAGAGTACTCAGATATCGACTTTACACAATCTTTAACTGCTAGCAGATTGTTTAAAGTTGAAAACAACAAAATAAATATACTGATGGCTAACATCCTAAAGAATCTAAATTTAATATCGTCATTTAAAGAACATAAGGGGAAAAATGTCGCTATTGAGGGGAGGGAGATCATGATATATGTTAAAAAGAACCTAAATGTAGAGTATTAAGTCCATTGCTGCTAGTTCTATTTGAATCAACATAGAGGTGAAACATTCATACTTGTGTATTCTGAAATGGAATCGCTTTAGGTTTAATGTTAGCAAAACCTTTATTGACTGTATTTTAGGGTATTGATTAAACATGTGTTCTTTAGTGCATAGAATTTGCTAGTGCTTAGTCTTGCATATTCTAGCCTAAGGGGTACCTGATTTAGGCATCATGTGCCAAATGAGTTCATATGATCGAAGATATACGAAACTGTCAAAATTTAAAAATTTATCTTGAACAGCTTGAAGAGATTAAATCTAGGCTGGCGTATATTAGTGCTTATAAAAATGAAGGCAAAGATAGGTTTGTGATTGAATCACATGCTCTTCAAATTAGAAAGTTAGTTGAATTAGTCTCGTTTTCTCTTATGGCAATTCATAAGAGCAAGTATCAATCATTTCGGATTAACGTTGGAAAAGACTACAAGAATGACTGGAATGGGAGGGATATAATCACCAATATACTTAAATTAAACCCTGACATGTTCTTTAAACCATCCGAGAAAAAATTTTCTATACAATGCGATGGTACAAAACTAATTCAGCTTAAACCTGAAACACAATGTTATACACTTAAACGACTAGTAAAACTATACGACAGGTGTGGTGGTATTCTGCATATCGAAAATCCTTGGAAAAAATCGACAAAGATCGAACAGTTCCATGCTGAGCTTCCTTCTATTATTGTTAAATTGAATAATACTCTCCAAGATCATGTGATATTGGTAAATCACTGGGATCAAAATCAGTCAACAGTCATTGTGTTCACATTGAATGAACAAAATATAAGTCCAACATATGCACTAGCTGAAGCAAGTGGTAATTTCGCATTTACAACTTAAAAGTTGGATAACTATGGTTCACTTGCTTTTGATGTTGGTAAGTCATGAACGCGCTAGGCTTGGGTATGCAATGTAATTAACCTGAGCTCTGCATAAGCAAACCTCTACAGCACAGCTACTTATGCGTATTTCTTCGTTAGAACAGCCCGAAATAGGCTGGCTATTACGAACTGTTCAGCCTTGAACTACACAAAATTAGCCGCACTGTAGATTGAATGTATATTTTATTTGTAAAATCAAAACTGTACTGATTTCTTTATACAGAGCTCAGGTTAATTAGTCGTTGTTCCTTCAATTTATTACAGGAATTTCTTCTCCTCAAATATGTAAGAAAGTAAATGTGTTTCTAACAAGAAAAGATTCCAAAATTCATTAGAGCTTCAGAACTCGTGAGTTCATTAGTCTTTTGATTTACCTACAATTATTGTAATGTAGCGACTTCTGTTAAAGCAATAAAAGAAGTAGAATTGCAATATACCTCATATATGAAAAAAACCATGAATACTGCGAACTCTATTCAATTGATTGATACGATCATTCCTAATTCTGAAAAGAACGTAAAAGTCGACCTTAAAGGCAAAAACCTTATCATTACTGGTGGCAATGGTTGTGGTAAGACCCGCTTCCTAAAACAAATCCACGAAAATATTTCTGCTCAGGTTGAGCAAATGACTCACCAAACCGCAGAACAAATCAAACGAGAGATAGAGTCTCGAGAGTCTTGGATTCAAAGCTCATCACCAACTGATTCTAGTTATCATTATTGGAAACGCGAAAAAAGTGAATTAGAACTGAAACTTGAGAATGTCAGTAAAGTAAAAGTTTTACTTGGCAATGCCGAGGCTTATTGCACTGATTTCAACGAAAAGAAAGCACTACTCCGTTTCTTTCCAGCAGTCAGAGAGCAATCACTTGCTCATACTGGCTCTAATGACAGCCTTGCCCGTTTAAAGCAAGATGACGAACAAAATCCTCTTTCCCAAGATACAAGCTCTCAATTTGAACGCTACCTTGTAGCACTCTACAACTACGGTAGTCATATGCTGGCTCGTGTTGACGATAAGGAACAAGGTGGAAAAATAAATGCGTGGTTTGTCAATCTAGAAAGCCAATTTCAATACCTATTTGAAGATGAAAGTCTCAAGTTAGATTACAACGCTACAGAGCAGTCTTTCTATATCAAACAAGATGATAAAGATCCATACAAGCTCGACCAACTATCGTCTGGCTATCAATCGATTCTTAGCATCTATGCTGACTTACTGATGAAAGTGGAATTGAAAGAGGTTAGTGCTGAAGAACTATCTGGTGTTGTCTTCATTGATGAAATCGATGCCCACCTCCATGTGTCACTTCAACGAAAGATTTTCTCTTTCTTTGACCAAGCGTTCCCTAATGTTCAATTCATAGTTACGACTCATTCCCCTTTTGTAGTTCAATCCGTTAATAACTCAATCATTTATGATTTGAGTGCTAATGAGCAGTTGGAAGACCTTTCAATGTATTCATATGAATCGATCCTGAAAGGTTTACTAGGAGTTGAGAGCAAATCTAGCATTTTGGATGGGTTGATCGAAGAACTGGCAATTCAGATTCAAATGAAGAAACCAAATTGGGATACGATTTCCGATCTTGTTCGGAGAATTAAACCCAATGAACGTAATCTCGATACGCATTCGAGCAATGTCCTCAAACAAGCCGAAATACTGATTTTGGATGAACACCAAATCATCAGTGCAGAACAAGCTGCGGAGGATATTGAAAATTTTTCAGTGTCGAGAATCATCACCCCTACACAAATAAAGCCTAGTATTTCCAAAGCTCGGGTAAGAAAAGTTCAAACAAAGATGCAACAAAGGTTACCATCGAAAAAGAAAACCAAAAAAGAGGAGGAATAACGTTGTTTAAAGTTATTCGCCCATTAGAAGAACCTGATGAACTAAAGACTAAAGGCTACAACTGCGACGAAGTTGTTCATGCTCTATGGAACATGTGTAAACGTAAATGCTATTTATGTGAAACATTGAATCCTGATGCACCAGAAATCGAACATAAGGAGCCCCACGAAAACAAAGATGAAGATCTTAAACTCGATTGGAATAACCTGTTTTATTCATGTCGTAGATGTAACAGTATTAAAGGGACGAAGCACAAGAATATTCTTGATGTGGCGCAAGTAGATCCAATAACCAAAATCATTTGGAATATGGCTCCATCTCACTACTCAGATGTAACATTTGAAAAAGTAGACAAGAAGTACAAGGACAAAACCGTTGATGACACGATCGAACTTTTAGATCGATGTTTTAATGAAACAGGGACTGCATTTCGTGGAATAACACGAGCAGCATTGATCGAAAAAATTGAGTTCTACCATGCTCACTATTTAGAGCAGTCACTAAAAATCCGAAATATTAATTCCGATTCTGATGATATAGAAAAAGCAAGAAAGCAACTCAAAGTAATGTTACAAGATAAATATCCATATTCCGCTTTTTGGCGTTGGCGTTTTTTGAGAGACCCTGTATTGATGAAGGAACACTCAGAATTACTACCTGAATATGCAGAACTAAGTCCCTGTAAATTTTGAATTAAGGAGCAAATAGCTCCTTAATTCATACCAAGACAATATGCTAAATTTCTGATTTAACTGGATAGAAATAGTAAGTATTAGTTATAGTAGCTGCTTAGGCTTCTTATCTTCACTTAAAGTGTAGGAAAAATGCTTAATTATGTAGTTATTCATAATTGAAGTAATCCATAAAAAGTTAGAACTGCAAAATTTGGAATTCATTTTGTCCAGAATGAATTGCATTAGAAACGAAGTATGGATAAAAGCGTTAGCTGAAGTTCGTAATGAAATATAGCAAAGAAGTAAATGTCACTTTATGGTAGAGAAATACGATTTTGTGACACTTTATAGTAGAAAATGACTTTCATTAAAATTTCATGACTTAAGAGTTTATACGGGTTGTAGGGAACAGTTTGTGACACTTTATGAGAGAAACATCAAATTGATGGTGATTTGAACAAAAGCTGAAAGAGACACCAATTGATCTTTTGATGGCAACAGTTACTAGAGTCTAAAAGCTGAGGTTACATCTAAAAATTATGCAGAAACCAGATGTAACCTTAGGTATGACTTACATTTTCCGTTGGATTATCAAAAATATTCATTGAGTCATGACCCAAAAAAGCGTCACATAAGGCTATTCCGAATCTTGATGTCGATATGGAAAAGCGACTAATAGGTGAAGCTAACTCCATTCTCTTGACATTGTTTCCACTGGCGGTTGCCGTGTAGTAGATGTCGAACTCTTTAAAGAATACAGTGCAAGATGGTAAGGCTCCTTTCATTGGCAATTTAACTCTAACAAACCATTTATTTCCATCTGCAACTCCATTTTCCCTCATTGCTGTATTGATAAAATCATGATGCGCAAAGGTATATTCAGTAAATTTATGGTCGTTGCTTGCATTCCAAACTAATGGTTGAAGGTCTTTGTTTTCTATCGCAGGAGGGAAATAGTACCCCTTAGTTTCGGCGACCCTATTCAGTATTGAAGTTAATCCCATAGATCCAACCTTGCCAAATAAAGATAACTTACTTTTGCATGATAGGATTAAAAAGGAAAATGCCGAACTTTCATAACTTATTATGGTTAACTTCTCGAACGGCTATATCTCTTGGGTTGATCAAAAATGTATGACTGATACGTAAGCTTTTGTTTGAATTTTGACCGTCTTGATATAGGCTTTCCATAAAAGCAGACCGTATAAAGAGCGATTTAATTACTGTGAACTCTTCTATAGAACTGCACGATTGCTTTTTCCTCATTAAATCGTTGTGTTAACTCTGAGACTTTAAAACGAAACGCTGCTCTTCTGCCGTCTTTTTTAGTGAGTCTAGAATCGAGTTTTTCGCACTCATTGAGTTTACGTTGAAGCGTATGTAGAGTGCCGATGTGTTGCTGGGTAAGGTTTTTAAGCTTAAATCTACCCATTTCTTTTAGCCTTGATAGTTGCATAGCTGTCGGATGAGGGTGAGAAGGTTCATCGCATTTTATTGGTACTTTTTCTACTCGATTACTTGTTTTTTGGGAATCATACTTTTTTGTCTGAGCCCCCTTACTGTCGGGGTATTTCCATAACGCATCGGAATTATAATCGGGGCTAGCATGTCGAGTTTCTGCGGAAACATTGCCCATACTGTGTTCTCTTAGTTTCTAATTAACAATCAATACTAAGCGATAGAGATAATATTTGTTTATTCGATATGGTTATAAGTCATACGGTCGATTTTGGATGGCAATGGTATACCGCTAAAATTTGATTGATATAGTTTGCTATAAAAATCATTGAGTAACGTCAAGCTTTGATAATTTGTGCTACTTTTCAGAAAGAATTACGTTGTTGAAAGTGTCTATATACTCAGATATCTAATCAGGTAAGGTGCGATGAGATGAAAAGTCAGAAGTTTACAAAAGGGATCACTCAAAAGGCGGCATGGGAGCTGGCTGAATCAGAGGTAACGCCCGAATCAGTATTTAAACAACGTCGCCAAATCATTAAGGCTTTAGGGTTAGGGGCGGCAACGGCCAGTTTATCGGCCAATGTTCATGCTGGCATATTTGATGTATTTAAAGACGAAAAACCTAAATCACCTTTTAAGGTAAGTCCACTTGAATTTACCAAGAATCAAAATTATCAAACATCCGAAATTTTAACTCCAGAAAATAAGGTGATTTCTCACAATAACTTTTATGAGTTTGGTACCAGTAAAACTGATCCTATTAACAATGCTCAAGAGTTCAAAGTTAATCCTTGGCAATTGAAGATAGAGGGTGAAGTCGAAAAGCCGTTAACGCTCGATTATGACGACCTGTACAAACTGATCGCACTTGAAGAACGCACTTATCGCCTACGTTGTGTGGAAGCTTGGTCTATGGTGATCCCTTGGGTCGGTTTTTCTCTCGCTGAGCTTATTAAAAAAGCCAACCCAACCAGCAAAGCCAAATATGTTGCATTTGAAACCCTATATGATCCACAGCAAATGCCGGGACAAAAGAATCGTTATATTGGCGGTGGAGTGCAATATCCTTATGTAGAAGGTCTGACGTTACCAGAGGCGATGAACGAACTAAGTTTTTTAGCGGTGGGTTTATATGGAAAGACACTTCCTCCGCAAAATGGGGCGCCTATTCGTTTGGTTGTACCGTGGAAGTATGGCTTCAAGAGTATTAAATCGATTGTAAAAATCCGTTTAATCGAAAAAATGCCGCCAACCAGCTGGAATATTCTTGCACCTCATGAGTATGGTTTTTATGCCAACGTTAATCCTCAAGTCGATCATCCAAGATGGTCGCAAGCCAGTGAACGCAGAATTGGGGCGGGTGGTTTATTCTCTGCAAAACGTATTCCTACAGAGATGTTTAATGGTTACGGTGATCAAGTGGCAAGTTTGTATAAAGGCTTGGATTTAAGGAAAAACTTTTAATGAGAGTGACTTCTAAACAGCTTTTTTGGATTAAAGGGCTGTTTCATCTTGTCGCATTAGCACCCATTGCTTTTTTGGTGCTCAATGTATTTGGTGGTGGTGCTGGGGGCGATCCTGTCCAATACATTATTCATTACACGGGTATTGGCGCGTTAAATACCCTGCTGATTACTTTGTTGATCAGTCCTGTTGCTAAAAAGATGAAATGGCCTTGGCTAATGAGGACTCGCCGTTTAGTTGGGTTATATGTCTTTGCCTATGCCACATTGCACCTTGCAGCTTATTTCAGCTTAGAATTGGTCTTTGAATGGCGATTATTAGGTGAAGAGGTTATAAAGCGTCCTTATATTATCGTCGGTGCGATTGCGTATTTGATTTTAGTTGCGTTGACCGTCACGTCTTTAAAAACATTGATGTCTAAAATGGGGAGAAAATGGCAGACATTACATAATTTGATTTATTTAGCCGTCATTTTAATCGCTATACATTTCTATTGGTCAGTCAAGTCTGAAATTATTCAACCTAGCATATATATAGGCTTAGTTTTTCTTTTACTTTTATTGCGTTGGCGTAAAATTGTTAGTTTTTTCAAACGGTAAAATTTAGTGAATTTTGTTAGCGGTTAACAATAGATTTTCATGTCTCTGTTGTTGTCTGGTAAGATGGGAAGTGGATAAAAATAATAACGATAAACAAACATAAAATGACTTCTTATGGTTGAAAGGACGTAACAAAGTTGAGTAGTAAGAAAAAGATTTTGATTAAGCTTGGAACATTCTTATCTCTGCTTTTGGGTTGGATAGGGCTGACTCATGCCGCTGATTCTATGCATATCACTGTTACCAAGGGCTTTGGGGTTTCCATTTTTGCTTCAGATCTAGGAGATGCGAAGCAAATTGCCGTGGGCGATCAAGGTACCATTTTTGTCGGTTCAGGTAAGTCGGGCAAAGTAACAGCACTGGTTAACTCGAATCAAGAAGGCAGAGTTGAACGCCGATATACGATAGCTAAAAATTTAAAATATCCTGAAGCGATTGCTTATCATAATGGCGATCTTTATGTTATTTCTGACAGCCGTATTTTGCGGTATCGAGATGTAGAAAAGCGTTTGCGCCGCCTTCAGCGCCCGAAAGTGGTTTATGACAAACTTCCTGATTTTGATAAACGTTATTCACGAGTGATGCATTTTGGCCCTGATGGTCGCTTATATGTAGCACTTGGCGCACCCTGTAATGTCTGTGAAGTCGATGCTCCTTATAGCAGCATAATTGCGATTGATATCAATACTGGAAATACCGAACAAATTGCCAGTGGGATCCGTAGTGCTAGAGGGTTCGATTGGTCACCGTCTACAGAACGTATTTGGTTTGTAGACAGCGGAAGAGATTGGATGGGAGATAATCTACCTGCCGATGAAATTAACCGAATCGACCACAAAGGGCAGCATTTTGGTTTTCCTTATATTCATGGCAAAGATGTCAAAGAGCCAGCTTATAGACAGCCTGCCAATTTAGCCGTTAAAGCACCTGAATATGAGCTTCCGGCTCATGTTGAGCCTGTCGGAATGCTCTTTTATCAAGCGAATCAACTACCGAAAAAATATCATAATCAACTGTTTATTGCTGAGAATGGCTCACGCCATCGCTCCAGTAAAGTTGGCTATCAAGTGGTTTGGCTGAAAGTGGAAAATGATAAAATCCTTAGCCGTCAAACATTGATGAGTTTCTTGGATGGTGGATTCCCTGTCGCTCGGCCTTATTCCCTCGCCACGGGTAAAGATGGCGCTATGTATATTTCTGACGATCTGAAAGGCAACGTTTATCGCCTGTTTTATAAGGATCACAAGCCTGAACAACAACAGGAAGTAAATAATGACTGATGCCGTAGAATTAAGCTTAGATGGTGTAGAGCAAATGCCACTCAGGCGCTTTACCGAAGAAGCGTATCTTAACTATTCCATGTATGTGATCATGGATAGAGCATTACCCCACATTGGCGATGGTTTAAAACCCGTACAACGACGCATCGTTTACGCCATGAGTGAGCTTGGACTTTCTGCCGCTGCCAAATATAAAAAGTCCGCCCGTACCGTCGGTGACGTATTGGGTAAGTATCACCCTCATGGTGACAGCGCGTGTTATGAAGCCATGGTATTAATGGCACAGCCCTTCTCTTATCGTTATCCGTTAGTAGACGGGCAAGGTAACTGGGGGGCGCCAGACGATCCTAAGTCGTTCGCGGCGATGCGTTATACCGAAGCTAAATTGTCTAAGTTTTCTGAAGTTTTACTTAGTGAATTAGGGCAGGGCACAGTCGATTGGGGCGTGAACTTTGATGGCACCTTAAAAGAGCCTCAAGTACTACCTGCACGATTACCTCATATTCTTCTTAACGGTATCACTGGTATTGCGGTGGGGATGGCAACCGATATTCCACCGCATAATGTTCGCGAAATTGTGGCTGCCAGTGTTGAATTACTAGAGCATCCTAAAACTGAGCTGTCTCGCTTATTGGAATTAGTGCCGGGGCCGGATTATCCGACCGAAGCGGAAATCATCACACCAAAAGCCGACATCCATAAAATTTACGACACAGGCCGTGGCTCGATTAAGATGCGAGCTGTTTACAGTGTTGAGCAAGGTGAAATCGTTATTACCGCGCTTCCGCATCAAGTGGGCTGTGCAAAAGTATTAGAACAAATAGCCGCGCAAATGCAGGCGAAAAAGCTGCCGATGGTATCGGATATTCGTGATGAATCTGATCACGAAAACCCTGTGCGTATGGTGATAGTGCCACGTTCCAATCGCGTTGATTGCGAACAATTAATGGCGCACTTATTTGCAACGACTGATTTAGAAAAAAATTACCGTATTAACCTCAATATTCTTGGACTAGATGGTCGTCCACAGGTTAAAGGGTTAAAGAAAATTCTGACTGAGTGGCTGACGTTCCGAATTGAAACCGTTCGTCGTCGATTGCAATTCCGACTTGATAAAGTCTTAGCGCGTTTACATGTATTAGATGCGTTAATGATCGCTTTCCTAAATATTGATGAAGTGATCGAAATCATTCGTTTCCATGATGAGCCAAAAGCGGAATTGATGTCTCGCTTTAACTTAAGCGATAAACAAGCCGAAGCCATTTTAGAGCTGAAATTACGTCATCTTGCCAAACTTGAAGAAATGAAAATCAAGACTGAGCAAGAAGAGTTGGCGGCTGAGCGTGATAGCCTTCAGTTGACCTTAAGTTCAGAACGTCGCATGAAAACCTTGGTGAAAAAAGAGCTCATCAAAGATGGCGAAACCTATGGTGATGAACGCCGTACGCCAATCATTGAACGCCAAGAATCAAAAGCCTTGTCTGAGCAAGATCTAGTGCCAAGTGAAGCGGTTACCGTTGTTATGTCTGAAAAAGGCTGGATCCGTTGTGCCAAAGGCCATGATATCGATCCAACAGCATTAAACTACAAGGCTGGTGATAAATACTTAAGCAGTGCTACAGGTCGCAGTAATCAGCAAAGTGTGTTTATTGACTCTTCAGGTCGCGCATTTGCTACCGATACTCACACTATGCCATCAGCTCGAAGCCAAGGCGAACCTATCACTACCCGTTTTAATGTTGCACAAGGCGAGCTGATGCAGCATGTGGTCATGGGTGATGACAGTCAATGTTACTTGATGGCCAGTGATGCAGGATACGGTTTCATCTGTCAATTTAAAGACATGGTGTCTCGTAATAAATCGGGTAAAGCCTTATTGAGCTTGCCAGCTAATGCCCACGCTTTGCCACCACGTAAAATTGACAACAATGAGGGAGCATCATTACTTGCCATTACCAATGAAGGCAGAATGTTGATGTTCAGCCTAAGCGCGTTGCCACAATTGAGCAAAGGTAAAGGCAATAAGATCATCGGGATTCCGTCTCAGCGTGCTAAAGACAGAGAAGAGTTACTGATCCACCTTGAAGTGATTCCAGCTGAGTCTGCCGTTACTTTATGGGCGGGTAAGCGTAAACTTACTTTGAAAGCTTCTGATTTAGAACACTATCGAGGTGAACGTGGTCGCCGTGGTGCTAAATTACCAAGAGGACTTCAACGTGTTGATAAAGTTGAAGTTGGGGGCGAGGTGAGTACTGTTGATGTGTTGTGATAATGAATTTTACAAACCTCAATTATTGTTAAAAAATAAATTTTTTGTATGAAAATTTAAGTTAATGATATGATCACCTCCTATTCGCATATAGGAGGTGTGAAACGTGAAAAAAAATAAATTATCCATCACTTTAATTGCCGCTTTAGCCATTTCAGTTACTGGTTGTGTATCTTCAACTAAACCTAAAACAACCAAATTACCAACCAATCAACCACAAGTAAGTGAAACCCTTAAACAGGAAGAATACTTAGGGTTAAAACGAGTTGTTGGTATCGCTCGATTTTCTGATGAAACCAAGCGTGGCAATGGTTTCTTACTCGACTCCAATAATAATCGAATTGGTAAACAAGCCAGCGATATTCTTGCAGCTAGGCTGACCGAATCAGGAAAATTCATCATTCTTGAGCGTCAAGATGAAGCGCTTATTGATAAAGAGCGTGATCCAAGTTCTCAAAATTTAGTTATTCATACGGATAAGTCCGATACCCAAGAAACCACAGTTGTTGGGAGAAAAGGTCGTGTTGAGGCTGATAACGGATCGTATACACCTAAAGCCGATTTCTTAATCATTGGTTCTATTTCTGAGTACGGTAGAACCACCAATAGTGATGTGGGTATTTTCTCAAGAAATAAAATTCAAAAAGCGAATGTCACAGTCAATATTCGTCTTGTTAATACCAATACTAAACAAGTCGTGTATTCAGAAGAAGCTTCAGGTGAAGCGACTTCGGAAGCCAGTAGAACGCTTGGTGTTGGTAAGACATCGGGCTATGACGCAAGCCTAGATGATGCCGCTCTTTCTGCTGCTATTTCCAAGCTTGTTTCGAACGTGATGGAAAATCTTATGGATTCTCCGTGGCAGGCGTATTTACTCGGTGGAAGTGAAGGTACGTACTTTATGTCTGGTGGTGAAAAGCAAGGCATTAAAAAAGGTGATGAGTTTGTTGTGATGACTAAGGGTAAAAAGGTCAAAAATCCGCAAACAGGTTTTATGATCGAACTACCAGGTAAAAAAGTTGCGGAAGTCACCGTCATTGGCTTTTCAGGCAAAAACGAAAATGCAGTTTCTCTCGTTTCGATAACCTCAGGTTCAATTTCAGGGAAAGATTTTTCTAAATTAGTTATTAGAGAAAAAGAATAAGGAAATAGGAAATGCGTAAATTATTTTTACTGATTTTTTTAGCTTTTAGCTTAGTGGGTTGTGGTTCGAGTTATAAAGCAAGTACCCAAGTTGCAGAGGGAGCATTTTTGCAGCTTTCTGGTGACTTTTGGAACACGACGTTGAAAATTGATGGACAAACTTCAATGGAAATTTCGGAAGATAGCGTTGAGTCTTTTGATATCGGCGATAAAGAAGTGGTTCGATTTGATTTAACACCAGGCACACATCTTGTTGAAATTTTGAGAGGTGGAAAAGTGGTAGTTAAGCGCAAAATCTATGTATCAAATGGAAACGTTTTTGAGGTGAATGTTCGATGAGAATCAAAGCAATAATATTGGCTTTAGGGCTTTTAGCGCTTACGGGGTGTGCTGTAAATAAGGACATGTATCACTGGGGAAATTACAACCATACACTATATGACTACACTAAAGAGCCAAGTGAAGAAACGTTTAAATTGCACCTTGCCGAATTAAACAAGATTGTAGTTGATGCAAAGAAAAACTCTAAGCAAGTACCTCCTGGTGTGTATTTTGAGCTTGGAATGATGGAAGCAGAAAAAGGCAGAGTTGATTTAGGTATTCAACATTTGAATAAGGAATTGGAGTTATATCCAGAATCAGCAAAGTTTGTTGCACTGGCTAAAAAGGAATTAGGGAAATAACAATGAAAAAATTACTATTTTTATGCGCAGTAGTTTTCCTAACCGGTTGTGTAGCGCCGCCAAAGTTTATTACGAAACAAGAAGCTTACCCTAAAGTCTATTCGCAAAAACCAGCTTCTATATTGGTCGTGCCTGCGATCAATAATACTACTGCAGCTGATGCGATTGAGCTTTATTCTACTACCGTTGCATATCCGCTAGCAGAATCGGGATATTACGTTTTGTCAGTTCCTTATACTCAGAAGTTTCTGGCCCGAGAGGGGATTACTGAGGGTGCTATGGCCGTTCAAGTTCCATTAGAAAAGTATAAACAGCTGTTCGGTGTGGATGCTGTACTTTTCGTGACGTTAAAAAAATGGGATACAAACTACTCAGTGGTAAGAGGTGATGTAACCGTAGCAGCTAAGGCAGAGCTGTACTCTACTCATTCTGAGGAGAAGCTGTGGCATTACAACTCTACTATCGTTTTCAATACGTCAGGAGATAGTAATAATGGTCTTGTTAATTTAATTGTCACTGCGGTTAAAACGGCTACAACCGATTATGTTGAAGTTGCTCGTTCAGTAAATGGACAGATGATTTATACAATGCCAAAAGGGAAATATCACCTAAGGCATGGCAAAGACCATCAAGATGTCGCTGTTTTAGAAAGTAAAGTGAAAGGGAAAAAGTTGTAATTGATTCTCTTTTAATTTTTATTGAGGCTGCATTTTTGCAGCCTTTTCATATTTGAAAGCAGCAAATTTTCCGTTTTCATTTAGTATTGTTACTAGAAGGATTTAATGAAAAGGAAAGTTCATGCGTATTTATACTGGTGTAATCGTGCTTTGGGGTCTGTATATCAGTGCATGTACGTCAAAGCCCAGTATCGACAACCCGACCAAAGCCAATGTGTTAAGCATTAAACAAGCGATTGGCGAGCAGGGCAAGAAGATCAGTTTAGGGCATTTTCATACCGCTAAAGGGGTTAGTGCTGACCCAAAATGTCGCTTAACGGAAACCGTAACGGTTGATAAAGGCACACCTTTACCAAAATACATCAGAGAGGCCTTTATTGCGGCCTTGTCTCAAGCCAACTCTTATGATCATTTCTCTAATGATAAAGTAAACGGAAAAATCACTGAACTGACGTTTAGCTCTGTTGCCCCTGCAAGTTGGAAAATATCGTTAGATTTATCATCGCAAACTTTATCCAGTTATTCGGTGTCGGTAGAGCATAAATTTAAAACCAGCTTTGCAGCTCATGATGCTTGTGAGCATGTTATTCAGGCGTTTCCAGATGCTGTTCAGGCATTGATAAAAGAAGTGGTCACACATCCCGACTTTTCAACATTGGCGAAATAAAGGGTCTAGGGGCTGCAAAAATCATCTCGCAAGGCATGCAGCCCCTAATTTTCTTAAGCGTCTTCGTTTGAAATCAGGTACAATTCCCTGCCAAGTGTAAGGGCTCTATCTGGAGTTCTTAGATTGTCACAACAACAATAGGGCTTGGTCATGTCAGAAAAACACTACATCAGTGCGCAACAATTATTGGAAGATTCGTTTCGCTTAGCGGCAAAAGTTTATGAGAGTGGATTCCGTCCACAGTATATTGTCGGAATTTGGCGTGGTGGCGCTCCTATTGGTATCGCTGTTCAAGAATTTTTTGATTATAAAAAAGTAGAAACCGATCATATCGCCGTTCGTACTTCATCTTACTATGGCATTGGTACCGATAAGCAAAGCAAAGAGATCCGTGTTCATGGATTACATTACATTATTGAAAATGCCAATGCCGACGAAGGTTTGCTGATTGTCGATGACGTGTTTGATTCTGGGCGCTCAGTTCACGCTCTGCTTGAAAAACTGAAAGAGCAAATGCGTCTTAATCTACCACAAGATATTCGTATCGCCTGCCCGTATTACAAACCAGCCAATACCGCAGTGCCTTTAAAGCCCGATTACTATATTCATGAGTCTGATGAATGGTTGGTATTTCCACATGAAGTTTCAGGATTAACTCCTGAAGAGATTGCTGAAGGCAAAGGGGATTTAGCGAATATCCAGCATCTTTTTGTATAGCAACAAAAAAGCCGATGTAACCATCGGCTTTTTACTGTCTAAAACAGATTAAAGTCCAAAGAGTGACTTCGTCTTAGTCTTACGGATTTCTTTTTCGTCAGACCATTCAATTAAACCTGTTTCTAAGTCCATTAAACGCATGGTCATTTTGTAGTACACATCTTTAGTACTACCGGCCTGCTTAACGATACTAGAAAGATTGCCGTAGAGCATATATTGGGCACCGATTTGACGGCCGAATTTTATGGCAGTTGATGGGTCAACCATGCCTGAGCTGTTTTGATAGTCCAATTGTTTACGTACCGCATCTACTTTTGTCATGTCGATGAAACGGAACTTTCCTGAACGCAATAAACGGTTACTGATTGAATCGGTCACAGACTCAGTATCAATGTGCTCTGAAGTTTTATTTTTAATGCTATCAACAAAAATAATCGGGCGTTGATTGTTAGCTGTTAGCATTAATACTGGTGGGAAGGTCAGCATGCTATCCACCATTTTATCGGTGATGGCTTGCAGATCGGTTGAGCCAAAGTTGGCATTGACGGTTTCTACTTCTTTTGCATCGCCATATTCAACTTTGGATTGACAGGCTGAGAGTGCTAACACTCCCGCTAAAATGAGCACAGATTTAAATTGTTTCATAGTCAGTTCCATCAATGTGTTTAAGGTTGTTAAATTAATATTGTATAAAAACGAACGTAATTTCCAGTATTCACTATCCAGACTAAGGTTTTTCTTCCTGCTTGAATGGTAATATTTTGTGTCTGGCTATTTTCGATACTGATCGGATAAGTACCCGCATTTACGTATTTACGCCCAATTTGAGCTTGATTAGGTAAAGTTAGCCAACTGCGTCTATCCGCTTGTTCACTTACCACATTAAATATTTGAACGGCAAGTGAGCCTAAGTCGAATGGATCGTTCTTTCGATGATGTTTACCCGTAAGTTTTCTCGCTAATTCGGCCTTGGCATAAACTCGTGCGACTTGTCTGGCTAAGATCAAAGGAAGATTTTCTCTTAGAGAGTTCATGGCCAGTGCATCAATACTGGTAATTGACGCTGCGTGCAGAGAAGAAGGCAACCCTGAGATTGTCGCAGCTCCAGGATAGGTCGCAGCATGATTATAAGTCGGTAGATCGATGGTCTGCCAGTTGCCATGAACAGTAAACGGAACGCTAAAGTGACCTTTGGGTTGCACAAAGCCTTTTTCATAGATGACAATCAGCTCGCCTTGGTTACGTTTTGGGAGCTTTACTTCACCGAACTTTCTTCGAAAGTCCGAATATTGTGGCATTGAAAGCTGTTTGGCTAAGCGAACGAGATCTTGTTCTACAAAAGGGTTTTGTGGCCAAATGGCGGCTGCTTTTCGGTAATCAATAAAAGCGTCGTTGGCATTGCCTAATATTTCGTGGAGTAAACCAGTGACATAGTAACTGTACGCATTAAGAAAAGAGCTGGTTACAGAGCCCGTACCTTGTCTTAGCTGTTCTACCTGACTCGCCACTGTGCCATTGGCAATTCTTTGCACTGACTTCTTGGACTCTTCATATTTGTCTTGCTGAATTTGCTGCAGTTCATTGGCACGGCGAACTTCAACTAATGCGCCTTGAAAGTCATGTTCGAATAAGTAATTAAAGGCTTGGTATTGATGAAGCATGATACGTTCAAAACCAGGGCCTTCATAAGGAATTGCATTGTCATTGAGTAGCAGGCTACTGGCATTGGCACCGAGATCACTGGCACTGATCTCAGCTTTATTGTCGAAAGTAAGGTATTTATTGATAGCTTGTTGGTAATATTTTTTACTTTGAGCAAAATTACCAGCTATTTGCGCTACTCGACCCGCTTCCTGAGCATATAACAGCCCATCGTTACCTGAAATGTTTTCAGTCAGTTGTGATAATTGAGATTCAGGTTGTGATGAGTTTAACGCTTGCTTTTGGCTTTGGATTTGCGAAGGATAATTCACAAACAAGCTATTCGTCGCACAACCTGTGATCGACAAACAAAGTACTAAACAGATCAAAACTTGTTTCATGTTTTATCCTAATCGCTGAAAGCTAACCGAATTTTCACACGTTTTTAGGTGTAATTGCTTGTTATCTTAGTAATGAATCACCATTTGATGCAAGGCTAATAATGAGGCGGTGGCGTTTCCTCTGATTGATTCGCAATGTTGCTAGGTTCCATCGATACTAATTTTTGTACCACTAATTCTAGTTGATGTTGCTGCTGAGCAATAATATCGTTAAGTTTAATGACTTCTTGATTGAGTTCTTCAATCGTCAGTTCCTGAAAACTAAGTTTGGTTTCGAGATCATCCACTTGTTGTTGCAGAGTAGGCATAAAAATGTCAATTTGGAGAAGAATGGCTTCATTGTACCTTTTCAATGAATGCGTTCCTAGTTACAGCACAATAGCGGAAGTGTTGAGATGATAAGTTATTGCCCTGAATTATGGCTGAACTTATTTAGTCTGAATAGTTCTAAAGGGTTGACACTGATGGCTACTGCCGTTAAAACAGTGACTTACTGTATTCTACTATACGTTAACTAATTTTCGTTTTTAGCGAATAACGGTGAATTTCTTTATGAAGTTAAATGGACTTTGTAAAGTAATTCATAAGGTTAGCTAAAACGACTCTAATGCTGAGGAAGCGTTTAAATGAAGTCTGTATATAAAATTTCTTTAGTGGCATTGGCCGTATTAGGTCTGTCAGCTTGTAACCAAGAGCAAAAAACCACCAAAGACACTGCGGGTACTGAACTGACAACACAAGCACAAAAAGAATCGTACAGTGTGGGCGCTTCTATCGGTAAGTACATGGCAAATCACATTAAAGAACAAGAAGAGCTTGGTTTACCAGTAGATCGCGCTTTGATTGTTGAAGGTTTTGCTAATGGTCTTAACGACAAGTCAAAACTGACTGAAGAAGAAATGCAAACTCTGTTACAAGGTCTAGATAAGCGTTTAGCTGAAAAGCGTAAATCTCACGCTGATGAAATGGCGAAAAAGAACCTTGAAGCTGGTAAAAAGTACCTAGAAGATTTTGCGAAAAAGCCGGGTGTAGTAACCACAAAGTCTGGTCTTGAGTATCAAGTATTAGAAGAAGGTAAAGGTCCTAAGCCAAAAGCAACAGATACTGTTGAAGTTCACTATAAAGGTACTTTGATTGATGGTACTGAGTTTGATAGCTCATATAAGCGTAATCAAACCGTTAAGTTCCAGCTAAACCGAGTGATCCCTGGTTGGACTGAAGGTGTTCAGTTGATGCCTGTGGGCTCTAAGTTCCGTTTCGTGATCCCATCTGACTTAGCTTATGGCGACCGTGATATGGGCACTATTCCTGCAAACTCTACTTTGATTTTCGATGTTGTATTGAAATCGATTGTTAAAGAAGATGCTAAGAAAGAAGAAAGCAAAGACGCTTCTCATGCAGGTCATAGCCACTAAATAGGCTTGATATTGGGTTAAAAGGCGCCGCTGGCGCCTTTTTTGTGTCTATCGCCCTAAAAGTCATGGTATAACAATTTAAACGAGAGCATTTAGGTAGTATCAATGGATTTCGAATTTCGTCACAGCAGTTTTGATGACAGTATCCGCGCTTTTTTTTCAATGGAGCACCATGCACTGGGTCGTTGGTTTACTGAAGAGCTGACTCAAGAATCAAGCAAAATTTTGACAATAGAGAGCATCATTGCTGAATTACAGTCTGGCAAGCGTCATGAGTGGAGTTTGATTGGTCGTACCTTGTCTCTTGAGCTTACTCAAGAGCAGGCGTTAGTTTTTGATAACAGCTTGGGAATAGAAAGCGAAGAAGATTTGCAAGACCACATGAACTTGTATGACTCAGAGTCAACAGCCGCATGTGGTTTAGAAGACTTTGAGCAAGCTTTAGTGAGTTACAAAACCTTTATTGGCAAGTAAATGATTGATATGGATCAAGTTAATCATCGGTTTTAATCGAGCGTAAATTGTTCACAAAACTTGTTTGATCCTGATCATAAACTGTGGCGAATAACTGCACTATGCTGTAGCTGAATTTAAATGAAAGAGGATTTCAGCTATGGCATTCTGGTTAGACTTGATGTTTGGCAACTGGATTGGTTTATTGTCTATGATTGTGATTTTTTCAACCTTAGGCATTGTTTCATATATCCTGTGGATGTTTGTCGTTAAGTCACGTACAGAATAATCCTTTTTCTTATTCAGCTTGCCTTGTTCTTGCTATTGTAGACACCGATATTACGGCCTTCCCCCCTCTCCGGGCTGTAATATCGGATTTTTATTTGTCTCTTTATCGCTTAGTTTATGCCACTTGCTTTCTCGTTGAATTGCTCCCACTAACGAACGCAGGACGTGACTTGATGAGTCGTTGCAGTTCAAGTTCATTTGGCTTGCCCTCAGGTAATCGCAAAATTTTACGGCTCAATTTTCGACGGGCTTGTACGGTAATTTTATAATCCGCTGTAGCGGACTGAATGGCGAAGTGTTGCTCGTTACCAATGCATTCAATAATGTGAGCTTTTGACAAGCTTTTTACTGCTAAGTTGTCCATTGGTAGTGAAAGTACTGGACTGCTTTGTAAAAAGAATTCTCGAAGTAGGGCACGCTCATATGCATCAAAGACATTGATTTTTTCATCTATAGCGGCGCAGACTCGCTTCTCGCTGTAATGGTCAATACCTACATCTAATAAGTGATCACAAATTTTCGCTAAAAAATACGCCGCAGAGATCAAGAGACTGAGCCCGATCACTTGTTGCTGACTTTGTTGAAATTCGGCTAACCCTAATTGTTTAATGATAGGTGTGGGCAAAAATAGCAAGCTGCTGCTGAGGAGAAGCGTCCATAACATTAGGCTAAATAGCCATCTTGTTTGTGTGAAGTGTTTCTTTATGTAATGAGATAATTGGGGCATGAGATTTCACCGTCATAAATTTGAACCTGCCCAGTTTTATAGGCAGGATTTATGCCAGTTAGATCTTTGAAAGGCGCTATTTTGCTGCGAGTTTTTTTAATACTCGGCTGGCCGCCACAAAACCAAAAGTGCCTGTGACACTGGTGGCGGAGCCAAAGCCAGACGCACAATCCATTCTCATATTGCCATCGGTCTCTGACTTAGTATGGCAAACACTACCATCTGTTTTTGGGTAAACCAATTGCTCTGTCGAGTAAACGGCATCAACGCCAAAACGGCGGGACAAATTTTTTGAGAAATTGTATTCACGGCGAAGATAATTACGCACTTTAGCCAATAATGGATCTTGCTGAGTTTTGGCTAGATCACAAAGTTGAATTTGGGTCGGATCGATTTGTCCTCCAGCCCCGCCAACGGTAACAATCGGCAGTTTATTGCGCTTACACCAAGCGATTACAGCGGCTTTGGCTTTGACGGCATCAATGCAATCGACAACGTAATCAAGCTCGCCACCTTGTTTTCGGCCTTGTAAATACTCACCAAGGTTATCAGGCATGATGAAATCTTCGATTTCATTCACTTGGCACTCTGGGTTAATTTGCTTAATGCGCTCTGCCATCACCGCAACCTTGGATTGACCAATAGTGGATTTCAACGCATGAATTTGACGGTTGCTGTTGGTGACACAAATATCATCCAAATCCATCAAAGAAATGCGTCCAATACCTGAGCGAGCCAATGACTCAGCCACCCATGTTCCCACGCCACCAATACCGATGACCATAACATGAGCTTGAGAAAAGGTGGCTAAAGCTTGTTGGCCGTATAAACGACCGATACCAGAGAATCGTTGCAGATAAGATTCAGAAAATGGATGTTCAGGAGCAGACATAGTGGATACACAAAAAACAAAGGGCTAAAGATTATATCAAATTATGCTATTTATTCCTTTGAATATTAAAGTGAGGAGACCATATACATCTTCTAGGGTATATGACTTTTTGTCTAGCTTATGTGACCAAGAAATAACTCTTAAATGTAAAATGGTTCATCTTCTGATAGTGATCCGCTATCGCTTAATTCCAATTTAACCTTTGGAAGTGGCGGCAGCATACTTTCTACGGTCATGTCTATTACGTCAAATTCGTCTAGGTTCTGTTCTGGTATTTTTTGTTCCTTGGATGCTCGTTCTTGTGATTGAATTTTTACTGGTTTTAGCCTTGCTGAAGGCGCTTTAATTGCAGTTGGTGTAGTCTGAGTATCTTGCGATACCTCCTCTTGTCTATTTTGATAAGAGGGGCGAGTTTTATCGAATATCATGATCCTATATTTTCTGATTAAATCTTGAATATGAAGTCGTCCCAATTCTACTTTTAAACCGACTAAGTAATCGGAATCTGCTTTTTTTTCCAAAAAAGAACGTTTTTTTCCACTCAGTTGTATAGCTATAAAGTGTTGATTGCTTTGTTCGCAATCAATCATATATTCGACACCATTACTTTGTAGTGTGAAGAAAGAAGTGGGCATTGTTTCGCCTGTAGTGACAGGTGCTTCATAAGCGGCTTGAAGAAGACTGGCTGCAGTGTCAGAAAATTGGAATTGTTTTGCAACGGCCATGATATTAATCGACTGATTTTGTATAAGTTATTTAAGTGTGGGATGGTATAGAAAATGAGTCAAATAATGTGAACCATGATTAATAGCGACAGTAAAAGGACTAACAGAAGGTTAATGGCACTCTCTAGCTACTGTATGGTTTGGAAATACTGATAATTCTCATTTGTTGCAGAATATCACTACTTCCCTTGCTAAAACTGCCTAAAAGCCCAGTTAATCAATGCGAATTAACTTAGAAGAGCTATTCTTGGTTTCTTTTGGGGGGGCAGTTACTTCTGGCTTGAGTTTTAGCTTGATCTCTTTAAGACGAGTTGTAAAAGAAGGTCTTTCAGGGTCAAATATCATGGTCCTAAATTGTTGAGCAATATGTTGAGTATTATTGTTACTAAGTTCCACTTCAAAATCAGATAGATTATAAAAGCGAAGTGACAGATCTTGCCAATGCAGTGAGGCAGTACACCACTTCTGTACTGTAAAATGTTGTTCACCTTCTTTACAATAAATTCGGTACTCAGTTCTCCAACTTTTTACAGTAAAAGCATCTGTGGGCTTTGTTCTGTTGTACTCTAGAGCTTCAGCCTCATAGGCGGCTTGAAAAATCTTGGCCGCAGTATGTGTATAAGTTGGAAATTTAGCTTCGGCCATGAGTTTAATCATTTAAATCGTATACGACACTCTCAGTGTGTAGGGCGATACTGTGCGAATCAATAAGATGAATAATAATTAACCTACCTCAAATTTTAATCATAAAAAAAGCTGGCATTTAGCCAGCTTAGTTAACACTGCTATGAAACTAAAAGTACTTAGTCTTCACTATCACCTAAAGAAAGTAGCGTCGCATTACCACCAATCGCTGTAATGTTATTGGTACGAGTTTTTTCAGTCACAAAGCGAGTTAAGTAGTGAGGACCACCCGCTTTAGGACCTGTACCTGATAGGCCTTGACCACCAAATGGCTGAACGCCCACAACTGCACCAATTTGGTTACGGTTAATGTACACGTTACCTACATCGACTTTATCAGCAATTTCTAAGGCGTGACCTTCGTTACGGCTGTGAATACCTAAGGTTAAGCCAAAGCCTGTTGAGTTGATGTCGGCAATGACTTTATCTAAGTCGCTGCTCTTATAACGGATCACATGCAGTATTGGACCAAAGTGCTCTTTTTCCAATACTTTGATTGAGTCTATTTCAACTGCCGTTGGTGCCACAAAGTGACCATGCTCAGTGCCTTCAGGTAAGTCGATTTGCTTGATCAAACGACCCACTTGCTTGATGTGGTCGATGTGTGCATTCAAGTTGGTCTTAGCAATGGCGTCAATCACAGGGCCTACGTCTGTTTTAACTAGTCCTGGGTGACCAATGGATAATTCATCCATCGCGCCTTGCATTACATCTAATACGCGATCAGCAATATCATCTTGGATGTAAAGCACACGCAGCGCTGAACAACGTTGACCAGCAGATGTGAATGATGATGAAACTACATCATTTACTACTTGCTCTGGTTGTGAAGTTGAATCAACAACCATGGCATTTTGACCGCCAGTTTCCGCAATCAATGGAATGATAGCGCCGTTGCGCTCAGCCAGTGTCATGTTGATGCGTTTTGCGGTTACCGTTGAACCAGTAAAGCACACGCCACCGATACGCTCGTCTGCAGTCAAAGTTGCACCAACAGTGGCGCCCGTACCCGGCAGGAATTGTAGAACGTTCGTTGGAATGCCTGCTTCATGTGCCAATTGCACAGCACGATAACCGACAATACAGGTTTGTTCTGCTGGTTTTGCAATAACGGTATTACCCGCCGCAAGTGCGGCAGTAACTTGACCTAAGAAAATCGCCAGCGGGAAGTTCCATGGGCTGATACAAACGAATACACCACGACCTTGAAGGAATAGCTCGTTTAGCTCGCCTGTTGGTCCAGGCATAAGCTCGGGTTGAGCCATCATCTTTTTAGCTTGTACCGCGTAGTAACGACAGAAATCGACCGCTTCACGAACTTCGTCAATACCGTCTTGTAAGCTCTTACCCGCTTCACGAGTACAAAGGGCAATCAGCTCTTCACGGTTTTCTTCGAGTAAGTCAGCTAGCTTTTGTAGTGCAGTTGCCCTTACTTCAACAGGAGTTCGGCACCAATCATTAAACGCAGACGTCGCAGAAGATAGTGCTTGCTCGATTACAGGTGTAGTGGCATGTGACACTTTACCGACCACTTGGCGAGTATCGAATGGGCTTAGCACTTCAATACCGTTATCGGTGATGGTTTCACCATCAACTAAAGGACCCGCTGTCCATTGAGTCTCTTTGTATGTTTCTAGGGCTTTGAAAAATGGCTCAGATTCAGAGGTAATATTCATATTGATTCCCATTGAGTTTTTGCGCTCTTCACCAAAAATATCAATTGGCAGAACAATCTTGTTATTCGCTAGGGTCTTAAATTTTCTTAAGGTCACTAATGGATGTACCACTAATGATTCAATTGGCGTTTTAGGATCAACCAGTTTATGCACGAAAGAGGTGTTGGCGCCATTTTCAAGGAGACGACGAACAAGGTATGGAAGTAGATCTTTGTGAGCGCCAATCGGTGCATAAATACGAACTGTTTTAACACCTGCTTCGGCTAACAAAGTATCGTATAGCTCTTCACCCATGCCGTGTAAGCGCTGGAATTCGTACTGACGATCACCCGCCATATCCGTTACGCTGGCAACGGTTTGCGCATTGTGGGTTGCGAATTGTGGGTAAATCGCTCCACGAGTGGCTTCAGATAATAAGTAGCGAGCACAGGCAAGATAAGCAACATCGGTTCCCGCTTTACGAGTGTATAGTGGGTAGCCGTGTTCGCCGTTTTCTTGTGCCCACTTAAGTTCACTGTCCCAGTAGGCACCTTTAACTAGACGAAGCGGAATTTCATCACCTTGATCTTTGGCGAGGCGAGTTAACCACATGAGTACTGGTAGCGCACGCTTCGAGTATGCTTGAACCACTATACCCAGTAAGCCCCAACCTTGAGCCGCTTCAGATTGGTACAGTTTTTGGAATAGTTTTAAAGAAAGTTCTAGACGGTCTGCTTCTTCAGCATCAATCGAAATACCTACGTTAACACTACGAGCTAGGGTAATAAGTTCAATTACACGATCGTAAAGCTCAGTTAGAGTGCGCTCAGTATTCGCGACTTCATAACGTGGGTGCAGTGCGGTAAGTTTGATGGAAACCGTTGGACGCGGCGCTTCTGATTCGTTATAGCTTTGTGCGCCTAAGGCTCGAATGGCATCAGCGTAATCTTTAAAATATTTTTTGGCGTCTTTTTGCGTTAACGCCGCTTCCCCAAGCATGTCATAACTGTGGGTATAACCCAACTTACGTTTATCGACACTGTTCTTAAGACCTTCTTCGATACTGCGACCAAGAACAAACTGCTTACCCATGATCTTCATCGCGGCAAGCATGGCTTGGCGGATCACTGGTTCGCCCATTTTATTTACTAGCTTGCCGAGTAAACTGCTTGGCTTACCGTCAATGCTTTTATCGAGTTTTACGATTTTTCCAGTAAGCATTAAGCCCCAAGTTGAAGCGTTAACCAACATTGAGTCACTTTGACTCATGTGCTTATCCCACTTAGCACCAGATAGCTTATCTTCAATCAATGCATCAGCCGTTGCAGCATCAGGAATACGAAGCAGAGCTTCGGCTAGGCACATTAAAATAATGCCTTCTTGGGTATCCAAGCTGTATTGCTGCAAAAACGCATCAATGCCAACCATTAGCCCTTTTTTTTCGTATTGGCGAACTTTGTTCACCATATCATGGGCACGCTGTGTGATGCGTTGGATCTCTTCGTTAGAAGAGGGTACAAGCTCAATCAGCTCAGACAAGTACTGCTCTTCATCGACTGCATAGTTGTTAGTAATGATTTGGAACAGTTCAGGTAGGGTGGCGTTGTCGTAGCGACCAGCCAATACTTCACTCGCTTTGAACATAATCGTATTTCCATTCCGACCCACTTAGCGGGGTATTATTTTGTATACAATTTCGAAATTGCGGCGATTATACCCATAAATGTGATTAAGAACACTAGTTAGGATCAAGCAAAGTTGAGGTAAATGGCCTTTAGTTGTTCAAAATTCTTTCCTTTAGTTTTGGTTGTATTTATTAGGTAAAGTTAATGTTTCATTAATAGGGTTTTTATTTACATTTTGGTAGGATTTAAATCCGTTTAACCGAATCTGGCTGCCTATGGATTATCATTTTAATGCTTACCAACCTTCATATACTCTTGAAGAAGCCATGGCTGGAGGTGGTGTGGACTCTTTGACAGTGGTAAATGAATATTTGAAGGTTTGGGAAGTCCCTAATGGTGTTTGTGGTAAGAGAAGTTTACCAACAGATGGAACTATTGAAGTTGAGGTGATTGCAAAGCGAACCAAACGTACATATGCCATTACTTTTTTGGAGAAAAAACCGATTTTTTTTGATCGAGTTGAAGATACTGCAAGAGGAAGAGTACTTAAAACGCTCAGTAGAAAGCATACACGCCATGCATTGGAAACATATGTAAAATCGCGCCTTAAAAACCCAAGTGTTCAAAGCGCGATGCACTGGTATAATCCAAGTCTGAAGAATTTACCAACGAGTTTTGCGTTGGCGACTCGGTCTAGGAAGATAAGCTAGTACTAAGCCAATTAACAGGCCTATACCGGCAATCATTCCACCCTCACGCCAAAATTGATATTTAGCATCATCTTTAAGCTCTGTAACTTGCGCTTGTAACTGTGCAAGCTCTTGCTTTGTCTTCTCTTGGATATGAGCGAGTTCTTTCTCTGCATTATGCTTTGCTTTTTCGGCAAGTGATAATTTGTCTGTCGCTTGCTGTAACTGCTCGGTGAGTTGTGCTTCTTTGCTGCCATTTTCGCTCAAACTTTGCTGTATATCAGCAAGTTGCTGTTCAAGTTGAGGTTGCGTCACACGAAACGTGGGTTTATTGGTGAGCATTTTAGCTTGAACCCAGCCCTCACGACCTTTGTCGTCAACGATTTTCGCATAGCCATTTTCGATTTTTTCTAGTGACGTAATAGCTTTGCCTGCCGCGACACTGCCTAGAATTTTAAATTGAGAGCCTGGACCTGCGTGCAGGTAAATATAGATGTTTTCTGAAATGTAACGGGTGTTTTCTTGAGCCGAAGATAGCCCCGAAAGCAACACACAAAAAACAAAAGCAAATAGTCGTAGCACCAGAGTTTTCCTATAAATTGTAATAATGTTAAACCAATCTGCATTCAGCTCTGTGTAGATTACAAATGAATGAGGATTAGTATTTATGCTATGGATTTATAAGCCTGAAAGCAAGAGGGGAGCAAATTTGCTCCCCTCTTTAAATCTACTTTTTTGTAAAAGCGAGTGTTAGCTCATAATGCCTTTAATGATGTAGAAGAACAGGATAGACAGTGCCGCACCTGCTGGTAGAGTTACTACCCAAGACACTACGATATTACGAACTACACCTAAGTTGATTGCTGCGATACCGCGAGCCATACCCACACCTAATACCGCACCAACAAGGGTTTGTGTGGTAGAGATAGGAAGACCAGTACCTGATGCAATAACAACCGTTGTCGCCGCTGCAAGTTCAGCTGCAAAACCACGGCTTGGCGTTAAGTGAGTAATGTTTTTACCAATGGTTTGCATTACACGTTTACCAAAGATAGCCAGACCCATTACGATACCAACTGCACCTAATGGAAGGATCCACCAAACTAATTCGGCTTTCTTAGTAATTTCACCACCGTGTTGAACTACTGATACAACAGCAGCTAGTGGGCCAATTGCGTTAGCTACGTCGTTTGAGCCATGAGCAAACGCCATACAACAAGCTGTGACTACCATTAGTACCGCAAATACGCGCTCTACGTTGCCAAAATGCGTGGTTTTGTCGGCACTTTCACTCATTTTTAAGCGGCCAATGATGACCTTACCAATCACACCCACAATAGCAGCAATCGCTAAAGACAGAATGTAAGCTTCGTGAGTATCAAACTTAACTCCAACGTGCTTTAGACCTTTAGTGATGGTGACTAGTGACATGATAAAACCAGCTAGAGCCATGTAGAAAGGCACATAACGCTTGGCGTTTGCTAGTGGGTTATCAGTATCAAAAATCAGCTTCTGAACACTTTGGAACAGTAAGAAAGCGATGAAACCTGAGATGGCTGGGGTGACGATCCACGAACCAACGATACCAGCAACTTTGCCCCATGCAACGGCATCAGTACCCACACCAACAGCAGCGAAACCAATAATCGCACCGATGATAGAGTGAGTGGTAGATACTGGCCAGCCAAGCGCCGACGCAACAACTAACCAAATACCAGCAGCTAATAGAGAGCCAATCATACCGTAAACAAGCAGTTCAGGAACATCGACGAAGTAAGAGCTATCAATGATACCTTTACGAATTGTGCTGGTTACTTCACCACCGGCTAAGTATGCGCCAGCAAACTCAAAAATCATCGCGATGACGATAGCTTGTTTAATAGTAATGGCATTTGAGCCTACAGAGGTACCCATTGCGTTAGCAACGTCGTTGGCACCAATACCCCATGCCATTAAGAATCCGAATGCGGCCGCAAAGGCAATCAGCCATGGACCGTTGGTGACTAATACATCAACCATTGTTACAACCTTGAATTTTGTGAATTAAACGCGAGCTAACATCAGCTCTAAACGGGAGCCAGCGCGCTCTGCTAAGTCAGCAAGGTCGCCTACCCATTCGATGATTTTGTATAAGAACATGACATCAACAGGATTCAACTCTGATTCCAGTGCAAATAACTGGCGGCGAAGTTGGATCTGTATATCGTCAGTATCGGCTTCGATGTTGTCGAGTTTGTGGATCATTTTTTCCACAAGATCGAGTTCACGTCCACGAAACCCAGTTTCAAGAAGATCATCTAGCTCGTTAACGGCTTCCTTGGCCATATACACTGCATCTAAGCAGCGATTTAGGTAAGCAAAGAAGAGTTCTTGTAATTCAGAGGGGATAACCATATTACGGCCAATCACTCGACCAGAAATATCTTTGGCTTTGTTGGCTATTTTATCTTGTTGAGTCACAAGCTCTAGTAGATCAGTGCGCTCAACTGGCATAAATAGCCCACCTGGAAGCTGAAGACGGATCTCTCGCTTCTGGATGTCAGCTTGCTGCTCAGCTTTACGGATTTGTTTACGAAGCGCTACGGCTTCATCCCAGTCTTGCTTTACAGTAGCTTCAAAAAAGGGAACAAGGATAGACGCACATTCATGTACTTTGTCTATATGTTCTTGTAATGGTTTTATTGGCGATTTTGCAAAGACGCCTAAAATAGAGTTTACTGGCATTGCCGTGTACCTATTTCTGTTATTCCTTATGGAAAAATCGGGCGAATGTTAACTTATGCACCCGCTTTTTGAAACAGCTTATCACTATGAAAATCGATCTACAGGTCATATTTTGCACCTGTTTTGTTGTAAAAACCACCAATCGATTGAAATTTATAAGTGCTTCTATATTCATTGACTCTCATAATATGAAGTCGGGGCTGATTGTGAATCGTTTGTATGACAGTAATGTTACATTTAGTACGTTAATTGTTCACATTATTAAAGTTTAATATGAAATTGGTGAATTTTTTATGAATAAAGAAGTCGAGTTGAAGTTACTTATAGCGCAAGAGCAGCATAAGGCATTTATTGAATACATGGAGTCAGTCGATAAAGCCGTATTCATAAAACGAGAACAATTAAAAAATGATTACTTTGATACGAAAGAGCTACAACTGAGTCGTTTTAAGATGGGGTTGAGGATCAGGGCAGCGGATACTTACAAAGAACAAACGATCAAAACGGCTGGTGAAGTGTGTGATGGGGTTCACGTTCGTCATGAATACAATTACCCAGTTGAAGCAAACATCCCAAATCTTGATTTGTTTCCCAAAAAAATCTGGCCTAACGGCTTTGATGTTAAACAAATCCAACAAGATTTAACTTGCTTATTCAGTACTCACTTTACAAGAAATACTTGGAAAGTTGAATTAGAAGGTACTCAATTTGAAGTGGTTTTAGATGATGGTGAGGTGATTTCAGGTTTTACAGGAAAAGAACGAAAATTACCAATAAGTGAAGTTGAATTGGAGTTAATTTCTGGTAACCCTGATGCTTTAGTTGAGTTTGCTAAGCCTTTGATAGAGCAATTTGGCTTACAAAAAAGCGAAGTGAGTAAAGCGCAGCGAGGGTATAGTTTGCTGCGCTAACAATTATTTCACAAATTTAGAACTTGTAACTGGCGTAAAGACTGAAGCCTGTGTAGGGATAAAAGCCCTGGAAATCAAATCTAAACAAGGTGGCTAGCTACTTTTTGATTTTTTTAACTCTGCCAACTCAGCAAGAATTTGCTGTTGATTGATTTCCATCTGTCTTTGATTATTTTCCATTCGCACAAGGGCTTGATGTAATTCTTGTCGAATTTGTTCACGGTGTTCTCTTTGACTTTGTTTGATTTCATTTTCATCGGGTGCGACAAATAGAGAGGCCATATAGCCTGATATCACACCAAAGAAGCTTACGCCTGTGATGATCACGATTCCGCCAATAATATGCCCGGCAGTAGTAACAGGGTAATGGTCGCCATAACCAACGGTGGATATCGTGACTAATGCCCACCAAATTGCTTCTTCAGCGGTATGAATGTTTGCACCTTTAATGCCGCTTTCTACCATCAAAATCATTACTGACGACAAGGATAATATGGTAAATACAGCAACCAATAAGCTTGCTAGAGTGGCTTCTTTTTTTTGCTTTATTAATCGATTAAGTAAGGAGCGACTACTGCGGATCAAGCGCACGACTCTTAATATTTGAAATAGTCGTGCGGTTCGTAAAGGCTCTATGACTGGAATACTGGCAACAAAATCAATCCAATGGTGTTTCAAATAGTGAAGTTTATGTTTGGAACGAAATAAGCCGTAAAAAAAGTGACCTAAAAAAACGATACAAATGGCAGTATCAATAAAAAAAAGTAGCTTATGTGTTTGAGCTGACAAATTACCAAAAGCAAGAAATAGCATGATGGTAACGGCGATTAATGACAGAACCATCATCGCTAATTCAAACGGCTCTGGTCCATCGGTGCTGTCGAATAGCTGTCTACGCTGTGTCATATTATCGTCCTTGCCACATCGTTTTAACAGTCGCAGCTGCTTAATTCGTCTGTTACAAAATTAACCAGATCATCTAACACACGTTTTTTTATTTCCAGTTGATCTTCGGCTTCGAGCTCATACTTTTCGGCTAATAAGGCATAGTCATCTAGGCTCAAGGAAACCGTAAGGCGAGGGCGCTTGGGTCGTTTAGAAACGGAAAGCCCCAAAATGGTACGAATTTGATCCGAAGGGCTAACGCCAGAATCTAATGCAGCTTTGCGAATTGAGTATTGAAATTTTTCATCCAGATCAAAAGCAACTTGGGTTGCTTTCGCGGCTTTTTGGCTTTGTTGCCATTTTTCGGGGAGTTTGCTTTTACTGTTACTCAAGCCTATGTTGTCCTCTGTATGACATTTTTTGTCAATGAGCTAAATATGTCAAAAATCCCCACGATTAGCCAGTATTTTTTGAAATGATACTGGCTTTATGCCGCAGGCCAGTATTGGCGAATATCAGATATTGGGCGATACAAAATTAAACTGACATCGGTTTCTCCACCATCGTAAACTTCGATGTCAATTGCGTGAGCTTCTTCGTCATCAATTAAGAAGTAGTTTTCAAATTCATCGCCACGATCGCTAGGTGTCTGTTGATTACGGTAATCTTTATCGTGGAAAAAGCCCTGTTGAGCATACTTAATACGTCGGTAGGTTTGACCCAACCATTGGCTTAAATCATCACACTGATGTTCTGAGTTTACTTCAATAACCGCTTGTGACGATTCTTCGAATATTTCGCTGAATGTATCTAAATCAAACAGTTGCTCTACTTCGCTTCGAGTAATTTTGAGAGAGAACGCTAAATAGGCTTCTTCGTCCTTGTCTATAGTGAGGTAGAGGTTATGATTTCCTGTTCCTTTTAGGTGCCATTCGGTTTGCTTGGATCGCTCATACTCATATGTATTAATGGATTCGACTTTCAGCTGTTGACCGCGTAAGTGAGGAGGAAGTGCAAAGCTATCGTCAAGTGTGATCATATCACCCATCAGTAATTGCTCAGGGTGGTTTAGTTGACGTTCAGGGGTTTCTTTTTTAAAAAGTGAACTAAAAAATCCCATGTGTTTACCTCACTTGGTATTGAATACGGTTTAAACAAGAAAGCGACTCAAGTAGCCGCTGGTTGGGAGCAGACTACTGAATCGCTGTGCCTCTAATCTATTCACATAGATGGGCAAGGGTGGGTTAACTTAACCTTTTCGAGCTTTCAAACGCTCTAATACCGCATTGGCATCCGAGGTTTTTTCACCAATCCCTGCTTCAGCAAGTTTGGCTTGTAGCGAATTATCGCTATTCTCATCTTCAAGCGTTTCAGCAGCTTTTAGGCGATCATCAAATTGCTGTTGCTTAGCTTTAATGCGCTCTAACGACTCTTTAGCATTCATCAACTTGGAGTTGCTGGTGGCAAATGAATCTGAAATAGTCGCTGTGGCTTTTTGTACACTTTCAGTGGTTTTAACCATGCTAAGCTGACGCTGATAATCCGATAGCTGACGTTCTGTCTTTTTCACTAACTCTTTTAAGCGAGCGACATGAGCGCTGAAACTGTCGAGTGCTGATTGTTGCTCAGTCAGCTCTTGATCGAGCGTCGCAATTTTTTCGGCAACTTCAAGAGCTAGAGCTTCATTGCCTTTCTCAAGTGCTTGAGTCGCATAACCTTCGTGCTCATCAATGCTGCGCTTTAGGCGATCGACTTCGCGATTGGCTTGCATTTCTTTTGACATCACATCCGTCAATTCACGCTTAGCATTGGTTAAATGCTTTTTGGCGTCACGAATTTCTTGTTCAAAAATACGAGTTGAGTTTGCGTCAACAATGCTTTCGCCGATTTCAGTGGCGCCACCACGAAACGCGGTTAGAATTTTGCTTAAAATGCCCATATCCTTTCTCCTTATTTCAAGTAGGCGACCATTTCGTCGATAACTTCGATACAGTTTTCCGACAACACGGCAATTTCTTGCTCAATTTCATTCATGCTAGAGTTTAACGACAGTGCGCCGTAGACCACATATTTGTTATCAATCTTAGCGAAGGCTGATAGTGGCATTGGGATATTCAGCTCTAACATGGCTTCAAACATTTCAGTTCGTTTGTTTGGATTTACCTCGTCTTCATCCCACAAATAACTGATGCACAGAATTTGATTATCGGTTACCGAGATAAACACTGGAATCTCTTCACGATCAATGACATTAACTTGTAGCACTTCCACTTCGCCATCAATGGGGTAACAGTCAAAGTTAAAGCCTGTTTCTCCCTTATCGCCCAATTCATTGAGATAGTTCGCAATTGCGTGAATGTTCATAATTATCCTTATTGACATAATATGTCTTGATTTCAACAATAGCATTGAGACATAATATGTCAAGCAGTTTTTTTGAGTTAATTACTAGCAATAGAAGGATCGACTCCTTGTTCGTCCTTCCATGCTGCTAAGTGATATCGGTAGAGCTGAAGTGAACCTAGCACGTTAGCCTTTACATTTTTTTGATCATCATAAAAATTCCCTGGGAACTCAAACGCTGCCCGAGTTAAAGCAGGCGTGAGCCAATGTTCATTAATAGGGAAATGTTGAACACTTTGTAATCGAGATAACGCATCTTTACCCATAACGGTGCCGATAGTCCATCCCCACTCGCCAAAACTCGGTACATTATGGTGGTATTGTTCTACTTTGAATCCTGCCATTTGTAACGTTTTGCCTACAGAGATAAAGGCATTCTTGGCATGATATGGAGACGTAGATTGAATTGTAATAGCGCCATCACCACTTAAGAGCTGTTTTAACTTTAAGTAGAAAATATCAGAATACAACTTGTTGAGATCGGGATGACTCGGATCGGGTAAGTCGACAATAATGACGTCGAATTTTTGTTTACCTTTGATCAAGTCATCGACGCCATTAAAAGCATCGTTAAATTTAATCTTCACTCTAGAATCGTTTAACGAATCACCATTCAGTGCCAAGAGTTTTCGATTTAAAAATTCAGGCATCTTAGGATCTTTTCCAGAAAATGTGTCGATTAGCCCTTCATCTAAATCCATTAAAACAACCTGTTTGGGATGCCACTTAAAAACTTGTTTTAATGCTAAACCATCACCACCACCGATGATCAGTACCTTATCGTGACGGGCACTGGCGGCCATTGTTGGGTGTACTAAAAAAGCATGGTAGATATGTTCATCTTCGCTGGAGAATTGTAAACGACCATTGATATACAAAGAGTCTACAGCAGGTAAACCACTGCCACGCAATCGCTGTGTAAAGGTGAGTTGCTGAAAACGGGTAGACTTGGCGTACACCACTTTATCTTTGTAAAGTAGGTTATTAAAGCCTTGCTGCCAATCAGGGCCAAAATACGCCAACATCAGCAGCAGAATTGAAGCTAAAAAATGCCCTGATAATAGCCAAGAAAAATGTCTGATCCTTGTACGAAATCGAAATAGAAACACAAAGCCAGCTAACAAGTTAACACTGGCGGTAAGAGTTGCCGCGAGTTCGATATCCATCGCCAGCATCACACTGACCCAAATTGCCGCGCCAATACCTGCACCAATGTAATCAGCACCATAAATGGTTCCAGCATTGTGAAGCAGGTGTTCGTCAGACAGGGCTTGGCGAACACGGGCGATTAGCGGTATCTCCATACCTATCATCAGGCCAAGCAAAGTCCCCCAAAAATAAGGTAAGTATTTACTGGCGGTTTGCAGTTGTTGCATGACTCCACCATCAGGCAAAGTGTCAGGGGGGAGTGCAAACGTTTGTGACAGGTATTCGGGAAATTCCGCCGTAAATCCAATGATGGCGGCGGTGATCATAATGGCGCTGGCACCACAAATGGCGACGATTAATTCCAGTACTGCAAAACCGGTAAAGGCACAGCGGATTTTACGAGCGGCAAATGCTCCTAGTCCCATGGACACAATCATAATGCCAATCATGGTATAGATGGCAGCCTCAAGCGCACCTAATACTCGGCCTGCATAATGTGAAAGTAGGTACTCATAGATCAATCCGCAGCCAGCTAATAGCGCCATTGTGATGAGTAATAAGGCATCGTCCCATTTGTTTAAAGAACGTGAAGATGTCGGTGGTTGGGTTGCGATGCTCATCGTAAATCTCTTTGAAAATGTAAATATCTCAGAAGGTAATATTTACCCTTTATGAATTGTTTTTGAGTTGATAAGGAACAATAGTGTAAACGTCAACAGAAGCGCACATCCATGTGCTGACGACCGTGACATCCTGTCACGGACGGTTGTCTTATTACACTATTGCCCCTAAATGTCTATATCCTTGTATTGGCATAATTCACACATAAGAAATAGATCGCGTTCGTTAAGCCATCAGTGCCGTTAGGATCAGAGCTATCGAAAAACTAATGGCGACTTCAATGGCGGCTAAGCCGACATTATGCTGCACTTCAACTTCAGTTTTGCGATCAATTTTTGCCAATACTGCCGCTTTAACGATTAACTGAAGAACCGACAATACTACTAGCATGATGATGGAAAACACTAACCAAGCTAGCATGTTACTGACATAAGCGTCAGGTACATATTGAATAAAGTGGCTGGCGGCATTGAAGCTTAATCCCATTGCAATCAGATATCCCGCATGGCGAAGTGCTAAAGCCGTGTTACCTTGCAGAAGTGCATTCTGAAAGGTCTGTCCTTGATTACGCTTTTGATAGCCTTGTTCTCTAATACGAGTGAGTAAAACAAGCATTAATTGAGAGACTAAAAAGCTACTGAAAATGGCAATAAAGGTATTAAGAGAGATATCTTCAACCCATATCAAAGTGGCACGAATGATAATGGCTGTAGCTATCACAGAACCTGCATCCACAATGGCAACGGATAAATTACCCGAGAGAATTTGCTCTGTTTTTTTGAATTGATTCAGGGCAATTTTATCGTGAATGAAACGACCCAGTTTGATCAAAATTATGCCTGCAATACCATAACTGGTTAAGCCAATGGCCTCATTAGCATAGCTGTTAGCTGCTTCACCCGTAACCGCACCAGTTAACACAATACCAAGTGCAGCAATGGCACCTGCAGTACTGATCCCAAAGGCAAAATTGTCTTTTTCTGCCAGTTCATTTTGGGTATCGACCTTTGCACTCCAACCCAAAATGAAGCGCATCAAGGTAAGAAGCAAAGTGGCAATGGCGATATCGATCATTAAGATGATCAATAATTCTTGGCTTAAGCCGAAGTCCGCTAATAGTGACATGATAGTTCCTTAATTCCAGTGCAAGCTAATCATAAAAGGCTTGCTCAACTGGGTTTAGTAATTCTTCCAGTTAGCATCGACATTCGGGGTTATTTCCCGCGACGGATGCCCCTTGATGTTCTTGTCGATGAGTTTCTAAAGTTACTGCTTTTAGAATAATTAGAGCGAAATTTACTCTTGGCCGTTTTTGTCGATGCGCTCACTTGGCTTGCTCGACTCAAACTTGTAGAGCCAGTTCGTGTTTTGGCGTAGGGACTATTAAAGGTTTTACCCTGACGTCGAAACTTTTGCTCTGTTTTATTAAATACTGTTTGCTGTTTTTTAAATTGTTTTGGTGACGTATAACGATAGCGTCCGACATCGCCATAATAGCTGTAACCACGATGACGAGACCAAGAATCGTAACGAGGTGGCGAGGCTAGGTTAGTGAATAGGGCGTACATGCCGTACCATTCCCAAAACGAGATGCCATTATTGCCTGTTTGCCAGTGACCATAACTCGGATTACCCACCAACTGACTACCGGCACCAAAGTCTTCGGCGTTATTTGCCATTAAATCGGCTTGACGGCTAATCGAATTAACTCGGGCAAGCGTACCCTTAGACATATCGGCAATCACGTTGACTGGATCTGACAGCATGTCGTTATATAAAGTTGGATCGGCGGCTTGGTACAAGTTTTCAACTTCGGCTAATTGCGCATCAAGATTAATGAAGTTCGAAGCAACTTTAGAATCAGCTAATCGACGTTGCAGCCCTTGAAAGATTGGACCTTGATCTGTGGCATCCTTGGCTAGCAAATCCATCAACTGTGAGTATTGCGGATGTTTCTGAGCAAAGATACTGGCATATTGTTTGAGTAATTGAGCATTTCTCAACTGTCCATTACTCAAATCCTGCGCCAAACTGGTTAAGCGTTTTTCGGTTAATTGTTGATACTGTTGAATTTGCTCGGGTCGTTCGTCACCACAACCGCTTAATAGCAGCAAACTCAGTCCAACGCTCATCAGTAATATGGCTTGGCGTAGCATTCCTGCCATATGCACTCCCATAAAAAATTAAAGTCGATGACAAATAAGTACCTGACTATAAGTTTCTTAAGATTTTCTTGTGCTCAGTTTCAGCACTCTACGTCGTTGCAATTTCGGTTACATAGCTACGGCTATGCGCCCTTCATTGCACTAAACCTGAACACAAATGTAATAACGACAGTTTTATATGTCGGTAATAATTTTCAAAGAACTTATCGACAGGTACTTTAGTATAACTTTAAGATAAAACGATCTCGCTTCCATCTACTTGGTATACTTGCCAATAATTATCTCAACGATATAGCATTTTGACATAATATGTCTAACATACTGCCCATTGCAAACGATTATGACTATGGATAAGCCGACTCACAAGCCCTTTAGCCAAGATGTTCAACAAATCGCATTGAAAAACATGCAAAAGTTGCGTGATAGTTTCCCTGACTTACATCAGCAGCTTAATGATGAACAGCAGCAACAATTGATGCAAATTATTGGATTGAGTGACTTTGTCAGTCGACAATTTCTCCGTCATCCTCAGTGGATCACTAATGTTTTTGAAGAGCTGACGGTAGACACTCTCAGTGAATTCTATCGTTCTCGATTATTGCGACAATTAGAAACGGTTAGCAATGACAATGAGGCGAAACACATTATTCGACTGTTCAGGCAAAGGCAGATGGTGACAATCGCTTGGCGAGATTTTTTAGGCTTTGCCACAACAGAGCAATCTCTTTTTGATTTATCCAAGTTAGCTGAAGCCACTATCATCGCCACCAGAGATTGGCTATATCAAAATTTATGTGACCTTTATGGTGTGCCATGCAACGCACAAGGTGAGCCACAGCCATTAATGATCATGGGAATGGGAAAACTGGGTGGGGGAGAACTTAACTTTTCTTCCGATATTGATCTGATTTTTGCTTACCCAGAAGCGGGTGAAACGGTAGGCGGTCGTAAGCCAAGAGATAACCAAGAGTTTTTTACTCGTATGGGGCAAAAGCTGATTGCTTTATTAGATCAAGTGACCATTGATGGCTTTGCTTATCGGGTTGATATGCGCTTGCGTCCTTATGGCGAAAGTGGCCCCTTAGTTTGTAGTTACAGTGCCCTTGAACACTATTATCAGGATCAAGGTCGGGAGTGGGAACGCTACGCCATGATCAAAGCCCGAGTGTTAGGACCTTTTTGTTCGCAAAAACAAGAGCTAAAAGAATTACTCAGACCATTCAAATATCGCAGATATATTGATTATACCGCCATTGAGTCATTACGGAAAATGAAGCGAATGATTGCTCAGGAGGTAAGGCGTCGGCAGCTGGATAACAATATTAAGCTAGGTGCTGGTGGGATCCGCGAAGCCGAATTTGTTGTACAAAATTTTCAGTTAATTCACGGTGGACGCCAAGCCGACCTACGTAAGCAAAATATCTTATTGGCCTTAGACAATATCTTTCACCACGGTTATATCGGCTTTAATGACAAAGTGGAGTTGAAAAAGGGTTATTTATATCTCAGGAGAGTTGAGAACTTACTTCAAGCCATTGATGATCAGCAGACTCAGACCTTGCCTGATAATGAATTGGATTGGCAGCGATTAACATGGGCGATGAATGAGCCAAGCCCGCAAGCATTACAACAAAAAATCCACGAACACATGGAGAACATAAATCAGCAATTTCAGGTATGTGTCGGCGAAGATCAACAAGAAGATGACAGTTGCGACTGGGCTGAGCAAATTTGGCACGAGCAAGACTTAGAGGTTGCTCAACACCTTGCCCAAGCGCAAGGCGTAGATGCTAATGAATTGCTGGAAAAGCTGTTTTCATGGCGAGCTGATATCTTAAAGAAACCAATAGGTCCAAAAGGCAGAGATGCACTTGATAAACTGATGGGGTATCTCATCTCTGAATTATGCCAACATCCCAAGTCAGCCAATGCCTTTGCTGCGATCGCATTAGTATTGAATCGAGTGTTAGGGCGTACCACTTATTTAGAGTTATTGTGTGAAAACCCCGGTGCAAGAAAACAATTAATTCTACTTTGTCAGGCTAGTCCTTGGATTGGTGAGCAATTAGCCAAGTTTCCAATGTTACTGGATGAGTTGATTGATCCCGCTCAGTTGTATCAAATTACCAAGCTTGAAGATTATCAACATGAACTAAGGCAATATTGCTTACGTATTCCAGAAGATGATTTAGAACTACAAATGGAGACGTTAAGGCAGTTTAAGTTATCGCATCAGCTACGAATTGCCGCTGCAGATATTACGGGGTTGTTAGATGTAGATGCTGTTAGTGAACACTTGACTCGCCTAGCTGAAACGTTAATAAAGCAAGTTGTGCAATACGCTTGGCATCAAACAGAAAAACGTCACGGTTGCCCAGAGCACCTTAGTGCTAATCAAACAGGTTTTGCCGTGGTGGGATACGGTAAGTTAGGTGGCAGGGAGCTTGGTTATGGCTCTGACTTGGATTTGGTTTTTTTACATAATTGCCAAGACAAAGCCAGTTTGACTAATGGGGAAAAACAGATAGAAAGCACGCGCTTTTATGCCAAGCTCGCTCAAAAAATCATTCACTTGTTTGCAACTCGTACCAGCTCCGGTGAACTGTATGAAGTGGATATGAGATTGAGACCATCAGGAGCTTCAGGGTTATTGGTGAGTGAAATTGAACGCTTTGGTGAATATCAACATCAAGCCAAAACTTGGGAGCAACAAGCGCTGGTTAGAGCAAGAATGATTGATGGTAATGATGAACTTTATGAGCAGTTTGAGCGACATCGACAATCGGTACTCACTCAGCCTAGAGATCAAGGGTTATTAAAAACCGAAATTGATGCCATGCGTGAAAAAATGATGGCGCATTTGTTATCGGTTACGGATGAACAATTTGACTTAAAACACTCTCGTGGTGGCATTGTCGATATTGAGTTTATGACCCAATACTGGGTATTGGCTTATTCTGATCAATATCCTAGGTTAGCGAAATATTCAGATAATCTACGAGTATTAAAGACGCTAATAAAACTTGATCTATTGTCAAAAGAAGACGTAACGCGGTTATTAGAAGCTTATCAATATTATAGAAAGATCAGTCATCATTGCGCTTTAGTAGGGCTTAGTACCAAAGTGATGTTATCTAAAGAAATAGAACAATATGTCAAGCATGTTACATCGTGCTACGAGCGGATTTTGAAGCAGGTCTAACAAAATAAAGGGGCAATACCATTACCCCTTCATTATTCGATGGCTGGTTATTCAATATCTAATGGCTCTGGGGATAAAATAATACCAGTGTTATCGGCATAAATGTGATCGCCCGGTAAAAAGGTGACTCCGCCAAAGTTTACAGGTAGATCGCTTTCACCGTGTCCCATATCGTCTGCACCAATGGGAATAGGAGCAAGTGCTTGTATCCCAATATCTAATTCTTCTAGGTTATCGACATCACGCACAGCACCAAAAACGATGATCCCTTCCCATTTATTTTCAACGGCTAATTCCGCCATTTTAGCGTCAATAAGGGCTCGGCGTAGAGAGCCACCACCGTCGATTAACAGAACTTGTCCAGTTCCGTCTTCTGCAAGCGTGGTGTTGATCAACCCATTGTCTTCAAAACATTTAATGGTAACGATAGAGCCACCAAATGAACTACAGCCTCCAAAGTTACTGAACATGGGTTCCACAACGTCAACGACGTCCAAATACATATCACAAAGTTCTGAAGTGTTGTATTCCATATTAATGCTCCTGAAGAGTCACGATGTTTTAAATTTACTGTAATGAGTTATAGCATTTGCTGCACAGATAGAAAACTCAAAAATCAGAGTCAGGATAGAAAGTCATTCTAAGCTTCTGTGTTTCAAGTATATCTTTATTCTGATAGTAAAGTTTGTAAGCTTGATAGCTCTTTGATTTACCGCAAATTATTGGTCTAAAGCTGTTGCGAGATCACATTATTTACTTTTTTTAGATTAAATAATCATCAAAAACTGTCGTTGAGATAACAATGTGTTCACAAAGTATGAGCTATGTCATCTATTTAACCTTTTCTGTTTCGAAGATGTTCCTTCCTTTGATAGTATATATAAAACAAACTATTTCATATTATAAACAATACGTCGATGTGCTCACTGAAACGGCGCGCTTGACGTAACATAGAGGTTACTGATGGAAGGATTAAACTGGGTTGAGATTTTAGGTTACATGGCATCTGTCATGGTAGCGATTTCTTTAATGATGAAGGACATTGTTAAACTAAGATGCCTTAACTTTGTTGGCTGCGCATTATTTTCTACTTATGGTGCCTTGATTGAAGCGTGGCCAGTGGCTGGTATGAATGCGTTTATTGCTTGTATTAACGTGTACTACCTCACCAAAATGTATATGGAAAGCAAAGCGGCTGAAACTGCTAAAGCTTAATCATATGCATTTTATGGGCTTTTGATTCATTTGAGAGCCCTTTGTTTTTTCTTTCTTGTTTTTCTTTCCCCATAGATGAACTTTTGTTCATCATTTGTCATAAAACATTCGTCTAAAAGTAACCTAACAGTCATACACCTTGTCTACTTTTACAGCATTGGTACTTGTTTAGAGTTTTGTTTCTGTCAATGCTAAAAATGATCAGTCGATTTGATGTCCGAGGTTTCTACTCCGTAGCTGATACTGTCAAGCGATATCAGCTTCAAACTGTCGCCAAACGGATTTCGGCATCGGGTGATGGTCATTATTATGTGTTACTGGCGGTAATGTTACTGTTGTTTCATTCAAAGGGGCAGCAGTTATTTAATCTTCTGCTCACCAGCTTTGCTATTGAGTTACCTCTCTATGTACTATTAAAAAACAGCATTCGCCGAACTCGACCTTGTTATTGTTTTCAAGGAATAGAGCTAGGCTTTGAGCCATCAGATAAATTCAGCTTACCTTCGGGGCATACTGCAGCTGCTACCGTTATGGCAACGGCAACGTGTTTTGTTTTACCTATATTGGGTGCTGTTTTGCTTGTATGGGCATTGTTAATTGGTTTGTCGAGAGTGGCATTAATGGTTCATTATCCGACCGATATCATTGCAGGTGCATTGCTTGGTTCTGGTTCAGTAATGCTAGCGTTAAATTATATTAGTTAACCAGCAAGGGTTTTCATGCGTATTTTGTATGGAGTACAAGGCACAGGTAATGGGCATCTGAGCCGTGCTAGAGTAATGGCATCTGCGTTGCAAGAGCATGGTTTACACGTTGATTATCTGTTTTCAGGGCGTCCTCGTGAGCAGTTTTTTAACATGGACGAATTTGGCGATTTTCGGTGCTTGAAAGGCATGACATTTTCAAGTGCTGCAGGGAAATTACAAATTGGCAAAACCATAAAACAAAATATGTCTCGTTCAATACTGCAAGACATCGAAAGTATCGATTTGACCAATTATGATGTGGTGTTAAATGATTATGAGCCTGTTACTGCTTGGGCGGCTAAAAACCAAGGCGTGCCAGCCATAGGGATTAGTCATCAAGCCGCGTTATTACACGCTGTGCCTAAATCAGGTACTCAATGGTTTAGCGATTTAATGCTGAAATATTTTGCTCCCGTTGATGTCGCTTTAGGCTGTCACTGGCATCACTTCGGTTTCCCGATCTTACCGCCCTTTGTGGATGTGACAGAGGTGGACGGTGAGTTTCCCCATCAAATCTTAGTTTACCTGCCGTTTGAGTCACCAGGCGATATTATAGAATTGCTTAAACCATATAACGGTTATCAGTTTTTGGTATATCACAAAGACAGCATTGAACAAGAGTTGCCGAGTCATATTACATGGCATGGTTTTGATCGGCTCGGATTTAAGCGTCACTTAGCCAGTTGTGGCGGCGTGATCTGTAATGCAGGCTTTGAATTGGTGAGTGAGGCACTCACCTTAGGCAAAAAAATCTTAGTTAAACCCTTGCTAGGTCAGTTTGAACAGCACTGTAACGTAGCCGCATTAGAGTTATTGGCCGCAGCCGATGCAATGATGACGTTGGATCCACAGATTCTTAGTCGCTGGCTGAAAAAAGCCAATCCTCAACCGATTGAATACCCTCAAGTCGCCGATGCGTTAGTTGATTGGTTACAACAGGGAGATTGGGATAACCAAGAAGTACTGTCTAAACAATTGTGGCAACAGGTTACTTTACCTGACAGTTGGCGTTAGGCTGTTGCTAATCGTGCGGCCGCAGCATGCAGTGCCATTGTGTAACCTTGACTACCAAAACCGCAAATGACTCCGATGGCTTTATCTGAAAAATACGAGTGCTGCCTAAAGGGTTCACGGCTGTGAATGTTAGACAAATGAATTTCGATAAAGGGAATATTTACGCCAAGCAGTGCATCTCTGAGGGCGACAGAAGTATGAGTGAAAGCGGCAGGGTTGATGATGATCAGTTCAGCTTTCGTTTGATGAATCGCATCTATCAACTCATGTTCAGCGTTAGATTGAATATGATCAAGCGTAATGGATAACTGTGCGGCTTGCTTTTGCAGAGACTGTACAGTTTGCTCAAGGGTTTCTGAGCCATACACCTCAGGTTCGCGTCGACCTAACAAATTTAAGTTGGGGCCATTTACCAATAGCACTTTAGTCATTGTTTAACACTCTCATCCATTTATCATTACAGGTTAATCGGTAACTCCACAAATCACAAAGGAATTTTCTTACTGCGCAAACTTTTGGTTTGACCGCGCTGCTTCTTTTTATCCATTCGTTTGGTTTGACTCGATCTTGTTGGCTTTGTGGCAATACGTTTTTTCTGGACTAAGGTGACGGATTTTATTAGCTCAATAAACATGGCTAATGCTTGCTGACGATTATCATCTTGGCTTCGAGTCGATTGTGCCTTAATGATAATCTTACCGCTTTTGGTTATACGATGGTCAGCTTTAGACAGTAACCTTTGTCGGTAATAGTCAGGTAGGCTAGAAGCCTTGATATCAAAGATCAAAACCGCCGCTGTCGAAACCTTGTTAACGTGTTGACCGCCCGCACCGCTGGCACGAACAAACTGCCATTCTATTTCAGATTCAGGAATGTGGACTCGGGTTGAGATTTGTATCATAGGTGGTTTTCTTTAATTAGTGAGCAGCGATTTTGTGTGCGTTACGCTGTTTAAATTTTTGCATAGTGAAGAGCAAAGCCATACAGATGCAAACAACGGCAGAAAGCGAAATAGTATACCCTAATGACCAATTAAGTAGTTGAAATCCTATCAATGTAGAAAAGGCACCAGCAAAAGCAAATGGCAGTTGAGTCACCACATGCTGACGAGGTGTGCAGCCGCTGCTGGTAGCACTGAGTACACTGGTGTCTGATATCGGGGAACAATGATCGCCAAAGACTGAGCCGGCCATGACGGCACTGAGGGCGGGTAACAAGAGTTGAGGATCAATGATGTGAGCGATTTCCCCACCAATGGGCAACATAATGGCGAAGGTGCCCCAACTTGATCCTGTAGCAAAGGCCATGGTGGCACACAAAACAAATAATCCACTTAATAAAAACTGATTGGATAAATGTTGCTGAGCCCAATCAGCTAGGATGGCTGCAATAGAGAGCTCTTTGACAATAGTCCCAATTAGCCAAGTGAACAGCAAAATACTGCAAGCAAATGTCATGGTGTTTAACCCTATCCAAGTATCCTTGAGTAAGGCGTCGAAGCTGCGACCACTGGTTTTGAGAAGTAACAAGGTGATCAGTACAGCAAATAAACTCGCGTTTCTCATACTGCTGCCAATATCAGCATGGGCTAGCCACAGATCTATTTCCATGCTGTTTGTTGCTATTGCCCCTGAAAGTAGCATGAGAGCAAGTGAACCGATAAGTAAGATCAAAATAGGTAGAAGTAATAGCCATGGAGAACCTTGTTTGTCTGAGTTAAGCTGAACCACTACTCCCTCGTTGGGCGTTGCACCAAAACCAACCCCAAACCACGCTACTAATACAGAAATAAACAAGGTGCTGATAGCGTAAAAATTCATTTGCGCGATGTCGACAAAGTTACTGAAGGCTGAACCGGATAAAAATGTCATGCTTGCCAAGATGGCAATTACATAAGGTCCCCAACTGGAAAATGGTATTAGAGAGGTAACTGGAGAAGCATTCGAGTCAACAAAATAAGCCAGTTGCTCTGGTTTAACGCCGTATTTTTTTGATAGCGGCTGGCAAATGTTTCCGACCGCTAGGCAGCTAAACAAACCATCAATAAATACAAACCAGCCTAAAAATACCATGCCTAATCTGGCTTGCCTTGGTGTTCGAATTCGATTGTGAAGCCAGTGACTAAACTCATCGACGGCGTGACTTCTTGAAAGCAGCTTGGTCATGATCCCAAGTAATATCATGGTTGCTAGTACGTTGAGATGCCAAGCTTGCCATTGACCTTGTTGGTAAAATTGCTCAATGAATAAATGGCTTAAATGTTCTATGGAAGCCCCTAAAGAAAACTGATTGAGGATCAAGCTTCCACTGACAATACCGACTCCCAGTGCAAGTAGGGTATTTCTTACTGTTAATGCCAAAATGAGGGTTAAAAATAATGGTAAAAGCGCAAGAAACGGAGTGGTCATATTGAGGTCAGAAACTTGATTGAAAGGTTAGGAGTTATCTTATACCAACTACAGTAATTAATCTCTTACTCAGCAAGAGCTAAAGATTTTCAGTACAAAGCGCAAGCTCGAAGTACTATCGGGATAATTCAAGAGCTTGTAATGCAGTAATGGAAACCTTTAGCCTTGCCCTTTGGGAGCTTGTATGCGGTCAAATTCCTGCTCAAAATTGCTTTGACGTAGAGTAACTATGTCTGCATCAATTTCGATTGCCCTTTGACCGCATACACAGCTCTGAGTTGAGCATTTAATTACTGTAATTGGTATTAGGTTACTGACAATTATCTAACATTGCTAAGAAAAGTTTCTAATTGTTATGGAAAACGCTTCTCAATTAACCATTACCACTGATAAAATTGCATCATCATTTAGTTATTGAAGAGAGTTCCATGAGCTTAGAATTATTGTCACAACTGGAAGCGAAAATTAAAGCCACTGTAGAAACTATTGAGCTGCAAAAAATGGAGCTTGATGAAGAAAAGCAAAAAAATGCTGAACTGACGGCTAAGGTCGAGCAGTTACAAACTGAACTGAATTCGTGGAATGATAAAGTGAGCGGTTTAGTTGGCTTATTAAACGAAGATATTGACGCTTAATATATCCAATCGATGCCTTGGTGGAAATTAAGGCATCGATATAATTCAATTAAAATACTTAGCAAGCCTGAACAGACTGCTTGTCAGCCAATATAAGTTCATTCATCTCGGTGATGGCTTGTTTGACTTTTGGGCGGCACCATCTTGGAATAACCAGTTTTCCACCATCAAAGTAAATCACTCCTAAATCTTTTACCCAGATGACGCCTTTAACAAAAATACGAACGTGTTTAGCGATTAGCTTAGGCGCATAAATAGGAAATCTTCTCATTTCTGAAACCTCACGACATTCATGTCTTTAGAATACTTGTTGTGTCACGTTGAAAACGGGTCACGCATATATAGACCTGTAGCGGCGGAAAAAGTTTCGCTTTTTATTGTGAATATTTGATGTCAAATTGTGGTCAAATATTTTACTAACGCCAATAATTCTTGCTCAGATTTTATGGATTGCAAATTAACTTTGTATTGCCCATTCACAATCAGTGTTGGTATGGCTTGAATATCAAATTGCTTTAGTTCTTTTCCGTGTTTTCTTACTTGAGCTGAAACCATAAAGGAGTTGGTTTGGGCGTAGTCTTGCGCATTAAGCCCAGAGTCCAACACTAAACTTTTTACTTCTGCCTTTGTGGTTGGTCGGCGCTTTTGTTTGTGAATGGCATCAAAAATGGCGGCTTCAATTCGAGGTGCATTTCCGAGTTGCTCAGATAGGACGAAAGTTTTACTCAGCTGTTCGGTGACTGGATCGGCATAGGTATGAACTTGTCTAAAATCCACTGAAGAAGGCAATGTTTTTTTTATTTGTGGAACCACGGTTTTAGACCAGCGATAACAGTGACCACAATAAAATGAAAAATACTCTGTCACTGTGGGTTTTGACGTTGGTGCAGGGTTATCTACTTTGGTGTAGTGGGTGCCTTGTGTAAAGTCGGCAGCTAGGCTTGAAAATGAGAGTATCATCGTCAGTATTACAATCAGCTTTTTCATTCGAATTATGTCCTTATATTCTGCTTTTTAACTCATTAAAAAGGGAGCCGAAGCTCCCCAGATAATTCTTTTAAAAATTACTTATTTTTCGCTAACCAAAAAGCGATGGCTAAGTATTCATCCCAAGATTTAATCGCGCCTTTTTCAACTTTGTAGACACCATTAACAACCAAATCTGGTACGCCATTGATTTGAGCATCTTGTGCTGCACGACGCATTTGAGAGACTTTAGCGTTAACCATGAAAGAGTTGATTGCAGAGTCGAAATCCTTACCCGAAACCCCATTAGCAATGAAAATCTTACGTACATCATCACGACTGGTTAAACGTTGACGTTGAACATGGATTGCTCTGAACAGGGTTTTTTCCATTTTCTTTAGTACGCCTAATTGGTCGGCTACGGCAAAAGCACGGCTAAGTTCTTCACCCATTTTGCCACCAATAAAGTCAACGTGGCTTTGTTTAAAGGTCACGCCAGCAGGCAGTCCTTTTTCAAGCTTAGGAAGTACATTCAGTGAAAATTGATAACAGTGAGGGCAGAAAAATGAGAAGTACTCAGTGATTTCTGGTTTATCTGTTTCTTGTTGACCTTTAATGACGCTGTAGTGAACGCCTTCTTTATATTGTGCCGCTTGCGATAATAGCGGGAACATCAGTAATGCAGCCGCTACTAATAGAAACTTTTTCATTTTTTTACCTATAAACAAACATCTATATAAGAGGTACAAACATAATATGGATGTACCCTGTATTCAATCATTATGCGTAATTTGTTACAAATTAATAGGGTGTTAGAGTCAGTGGAGCTTCATTTAATGCGGCCAGTTGCTCTTTAAAGGCTAAGATTTGTCCTTCCCAATACTTATGAGTGTTAAACCAAGGAAAGTGCATCGGGAAAGCTGGGTCGTCCCAACGGCGGCTTATCCAGGCGTTATAGTTCAACATTCTAAGGGCTCGAAGTGGTTCAATAAGTTTGAGCTCTTTCATGTCAAAATCACTGAACTCTCCGTAGGCTTCCAGTAAGATATCAAGCTGCATGGTTTTTTGTTGGCGATCGCCAGTGAGCATCATCCACAGATCTTGTACCGCTGGGCCACTGCGGGCATCATCTAAATCAACAAAGCCTGGGCCGTCAGGCGTCCACAGAATATTGCTTGGATGTAAATCACCATGCAAACGAATGTGTTTCGTCGGCACACTTTGCCAAATCTCATTGGTCGTATCGAGAACTTGATGAGCAATGGTAAAAAACGCTTCTTGAAGCGAGTCAGGAATATGACCGGATTGAGCCAGCCATTGTATTGGTTCAACTCCAAGCAGTTCTGGGCTGCAACCTGGGCGATGTTGGAACTGACTACGGCGACTGCATTGATGTAAACGGCCGATAAAATGCCCGACCATTTCGAGCTGCTCTAAGTTGTCGACTTCAAAGCCTCTTCCGCCAATGGATTTAAATAAGGCAAAGTCAAAACCTTGATAGTGGTGTAAGGTATTGCCATTGATGGTTAAAGGGAAGGCTAATGGTACTTCCGCATCATCAAGTTCGTAAGAGAATTCGTGCTCTTCGAGGATCTGGGCTTTACTCCAACGTTCTGGGCGGTAGAACTTGACCACATACTTTTCACCTTGATCGCAGCGAAACTGATAGACGCGGTTTTCATAACTGTTCAGAGCAAGTAAGCCACTTTCTGGATAGATACCGATGCTTTCAATGGCATCTAAAATATGATCTGGAGTGAGAGATTGATAATGAAATTCGGCTCCCACGGGATAGCGTTCACCATCGTCATGATTGGGCTGTGGTACTGTATCATTCACCATTGTTAGCCTCCAGAGCTGGTGCAGCGGGTAGAACCAAATGATCCAATAATTGCTTTAAATAAATCAAAGTATCCAAGTCTTTATCAAGTTCAATACTAAGCCAGCAACTGTCAGAATAAAACTCGTAATTAAGATTGAGTAAGCAACCTTCAAAATCGAGTTGCCATTGATGGCGATCAGCTCCCCAGTGCTTTTGTATCACTCGGCTGTCGATGGCGTTGCAAAATTCAGTTGCGAACGAGTCAAAGTGTTCGAAGTCGATCTCTGAGCGAAAGTGTAAACACAAGTTGGGTTTATCGAGTGTAAGTTGATAAATTTTAAGAGGATGGGGCACAACATATCCCAAAATGATTGGTTATTGCCCCTAGTTTATACTCATACTAGTGATACTTGAAGATGCAACTTTCAAAGCTTATTCAGCGTTGCTTTTTTCTTGTGCTCGTTTAATACGAGTGATGCGCCCTTCAAAGCCCGTAATCGTTCCATCGGTTAGCTTGTATGTTAGTGCTTGCTCGCAAAGTGAGATGGCTTGCTCATAATGACCTGATTCTTGAGATAAGCTTGCCAGCTGCATAAAGCTTACCCCTGCGTGTTTTGCTTGTTTGTCTGAAAACGAATCGACTTGTGATTGGATGAGAGCTAAAAAAGAATGATGAACGGATTGCCCATAAATACAATATTGCCGAGACTTCCGCTGTTTATAACATTCGGTGATCGCTTGATTTAAGTATAAAAGCTGCTGCTCAGGATCTTGAGCGCTTTGCCATTCACTCACGGCTGATTTTAATGTCTCATTGGCCCAATCAAGTTCAATATGTATTTTCGGCGGAGTTTCTGTTTCAGGAGGTGCAGTTTCTTCAGTGCTGGGAGCGACCTTAATTTCTACGTCAAGCTCAGAGTTTGTTTCTACGTCTGAAGTCGGTTGGGCTGAAGGTGTACTCTTGTTTCGTGAATATAAATAAATTCCTAAAGCCACAAGAAATATGACTACACTTAGTTTTGCCAGCATTATTGTTGTCTCCATGAGGGAAGCTACTCCTTTTGGATGTAATAGTAATACTGAAAACCTTTAAAAGTACAGAATTTAAACACATGAGCCACGGGATCACCTAGGAGCCAACAGTGACCTTAACACTCCCATTCATTGAACAAGCTTATTGGTGGCTATCGCTGCTCGCGGGATTGCATTGTTTACTGCTGAGCTTGATGTTTTTGGGAAGCGGTTGGCGAAAGCCAACAAGTCAGTTAATGATGTTAAGTGCGATATTCGTCATATTATGCTTATTTTTTGCTGATGGGGTGTTAGGAGAAGTACTCACTGAGCCTTGGCGAACGTTTGTGGGAGTTGTCACTGCGAGTGTGAGTTTATTTATCCTTCCACTTTGTTATCAATATTATATTGTTAGTTTATATCCAGAACAAAGTGCGAGAGAGCGCAAGAACCCTCACTTAATTTCAGCTTGTATCATCGTTATTTTCGTATTAATGGCCTATGTTGTTGATCCCAGTATTGTCACTCATTCATTCCAGAATCCTAAGACTATTGTGTGGTTTACGGGGATAGAAAGGGTGTCTGAAACTCTGCCCATCTTACTTTTTATTCAAGTTGGGGTGTATTTGGTACTTATGTATCGGTTACTGGGCGGTTATAAATATCAGTTACAAAAAACTCAGACTTCTCTTAGCGCGAATCAAACTTGTCATTGGTTATATGTCGTTACGGGTTTTATTTTCGTGAATTGGTTATTGGCCATTCCGGGATTAGTATTCGTTCAATTGTTAAACTGGAAGCTAGAGAACACTGTAGAAGTCATTATGCATTTTACTTGGCTACTTTCTTTGTATTTACTCACTTTATATCGATTACAGCAATTGATACACATACATACAGAGCGGAGCCCATCTCCCTATCCACAAACGCAACAATCCCCCATATTAAATGAGGAGGAGCATGATTATATTACTTCGGTAATAAGGGATAAGGATTAGAGAAGCTATAAGCCCTCTAATTCGACTGGCTGCATTTCACATCAATATCAAAACAAGCACCACCCTTAGCACTGCATTTTTGCAACGCTTTTCCTCTTGCTTCAGCTTCAGTACTGCCTGTTCCGTAAAAGTTGCCTGCTTTGACATCATCTAAATAGCAACCCCACTGAGTGCGGTTGGCATTGCGATTAATATTGAGAGTTTGCGTAGAATCAGTCGGTTGGTTTAGGCCTTGTTTTAGTTTTCGTAGCTGATGCTTTAAGCTTTTGACTTTTTGTTTGAGCTGCTCGATTTGCTGATCTTTAGTTTGAGCCTGAGTAAGTGTAGGTACGCATAGTGCTAGAAGTAAAACCAGTGTGTATTTCATAGTGGCTCCTTTTTTGGCTGATAATAACGAATGGCAACTGTATCCATACTGAAGTGTAGTTCACATTGAAACGGTGAGAGCTGATAAGTGTGGCGACTAAAGGACAAACGCTCACTGTCCACTGTAAAGATATTGAATAAAAATCCCGACTTGTTTTAGTGACGAAATTGAGGGTTTTCTTGACTTTGTTCACACAGATTTCTAGTCTGCTTTCAATCCCTATAGTTTTTGAGTAGATACCCTAAGTAAAATGAAAATAGATTATCAATTAAAACCAGAATCTGAGCGACGTTCCACACCTTTTACTCCTGAAGAAAACGTAGGTTTTGGTGTGCTTAGAACCGATCATATGTTCTTGATGGATTATGAAAATGGTGAGTGGAGTAATGCACGCATTGTTCCTTACGGAGCGATGGAAATGATGCCGGGTGCCATGTGCATTCATTACGGTCAATCTATTTTTGAAGGTGCAAAAGCATTTCAGCATCAAGATGGTGAAATTTACACTTACCGTATCGATAAAAATGCCAAGCGATTGAACCGTTCAGGTGACATTGTTTGTATTCCTAATTTGGATGAAAGTATTCAAGAACAAGCGGTACATGCGCTTATTGATGTAGAGCGTTTATGGTTCCCGCAACAAGACGGTGCCTGCTTTTATATCCGTCCGTTTATTTTCGCCACAGAAGATCGTTTATCTTTAGGGATCAGTAGCAAATATACCTTCTGTGTCATGTTAAGCCCAAGTGGTGCTTATTACGCAAACGGCTTTAATAATGCGCTACGCTTGTTGATCAGCAAAACCTATCACCGCGCGGTATCTGGTGGTACTGGTGCCTCTAAAGCAGCGGGTAACTATGCTGCCTCATTGCGTGCGACTCAATCCGCAGCTGAGCATGGAGCAGCGCAAGTATTGTATCTAGATTCAACCAACACCAAGCTTGAAGAAGTGGGGGCAATGAATCATTTTCACGTTCGTAAAGACGGCACTATTGTTATTCCTGAGTTTACCGACACCATCTTAAAATCGATCACCTCTGAATCAATCTTGGCGCTTGGTGATGTACTTGAATGTGAAGTGAGACAAGAAACCATTTTGCTTGAAGATTTCATCGCTGACATTGAGTCCGGTGACATCATTGAAGCGGGAGGCTTTGGTACTGCTGCCGTGGTTTCTCCTGTGGGTTCTTATGTATTTGAAGATGGACGTGAAGTGATTGTTGGAGACGGTAACGTAGGCCCACACATAAAACGCATTTATCAGGTCTATACCGATATTCAAAACGGATTACGCGAAGCACCAGAAGGGTGGTTGCGTAAAGTTGAAAGACACCATAAATAACAACATCAATCGATGACTTGAAAAGTGGGCTGATGCCCACTTTTTTTAATGACAAGGAAAACGACATGAAGATCGATGTCATTCATGAACATGACACTAATACCTACGATGCTCTCGTTTCAGGTGTGCGTGAGTACAACAAGCAAAAGCTTGCGGGTGAAGTTTCTAAGCCGCTCTCTGTAGTATTACGAGACGATAATCAAGCTGTCATAGGTGGTGTTGCAGGACGAACCATATACCAGACCTTTTTCATCGAAGTACTGTGGGTCGATGAAATCGCAAGAGGACAAGGTATTGGACGTCGATTAATGGAACTGGCCGAAACTGAAGCCATAAACCGAGGTTGTGTTATGGCTCAAGTGGATACCTTAGCGGTTCAAGCTCCAGATTTTTATCAAGGGTTGGGATTTGAAGTAACAGGGATAGCCTCTGGTATCACTGATAAGCATGATAGATATTTTTTTAAGAAGATTTATGGTTGATTACGGTTTCAAATGTGCTGTTAGATCGACTTCATAAATATCGGCATCATTAATTCCAAGCATACTGACTATCACCTGTCCTTGTTTTCCTTTTGCGAGTGCACGCCCTGTTCGGATGCTTTTGGCGGGTAAGCTAAACAGTGTTTTAAGCCGCCCGTTTCTATCTCGCTGTTTTACTATATCTTGCTCTCTAGTTCGGGTAACAAAGTACACCGTGTTTTGTTCCACAAAAAAGTTGCCCCAATCACTTTTATCTAAATCAGAAATCAATTTTGTTTCTTTGTGGGAGATTAAATCAAGGTAAAAAAGACCAGATTGGTTCTCTTTGGTGAAATAGAGTCCATTATCGGACTTTACTGTGTATCGAGCATTTGCTTGATGTAAAGACGTGACTGATTTATCCTCTAAATTGTATTGCTGAATTTCCCATTTATCGCCAACTTGGCGCGAATAAGTGATGCTGCTTCCGTCTGAGGTAAAGGAAGGATATTTGATATGTTTACCAACAAATTCAGGTAATAGTTCAAGGGTGTTTTTGTTTCTATCGCCAAAGTACAGTTGGTAATTGATTTGACCCTTTGGTTTGATCAGTACCGCGAACAGCCCTTGAGCTGAAACCGAGGGCAAGCTTACAACACCTATTTCATCGGTTATCTTAGTGTTTAACCCGTCTTTTTTACTCCACAGCTCCCAGTTTCCGTTGCGGTTTGAAACATAAAGTATCTCGTTGGTTGCGGCAATGTATTGACCAAATAAATCTCTTGCTGATGAGATGACTTGAGACTGAATTTCACCACTGACCATATCTCTTCTGGTGATGTACTCTTGTCCAATATGATTAGAGTAATAGAGCTTTGAACCCTGAGCGTTGACCGTTAAGCTACTGATAGTGGTGTCTTTGTGAAATTCAGAGACTTCAAAGTCGTCAAGGTTGAGGGTTTCAATCACAAAGTTTCCCTCTTTAAGCGCGGTAATAAATAATTGATTCGATTGAAACTGCCAAGCTAATCCAATAATCATATCCCTAACATAGGGTAGGGCTTGTTCTGTCGAGTTTGCCAAGTCATGTAAAACTAACTCTGCACTCATTTCATGTTCTCTTACGTACAGCAGTTGTTCTGAGTTAGATGACCACTGAATGAGTACGTCGTGTATTTCGCTGTTTGGTGATGATATTTGCTTAACCAGTTTTGAACTAAAGTCATAAATAAAAATGGCCTTTTGAGCATCCACCGATTTCACATAGGCAAGTTTATTGCCATCGGGGGACCAAGATAAATTTCGTCGATAGCCAAATTTTGAACAACCCGTATCAATCTGTGTATCTTGGTTAGAAATTAAATCTCTTATTCGTACAGAGCAGACATCATTATCTTGTATTTGCAGGTAGGCTAATGATTGACTATCTGGTGACCAAGTCGGACTTAGTTCTGAAAAAGATGACATTGACACTTGCCTAAGTGGTGCATGAGCGTCAATGAGATCTTTTATGTAAATTTGTGATTGTTTGCGGTCTCTTTGCCACAAAAATGCCATTCGTTTGCCATCCGGCGAGATTGCGGCTTGTTCTTCTACACCTTCAAAATGGGTAATTTTTTTGGCTTTGATATTGGTATTCGTTGCGTCTTTTTGATTGAAGTGCCAAAACGAAAACAGTCCAATTAAAATGATAATGGCTGAAATTAAAGTGGCTTTAAGCGTAGCTGAATATGAGGAGTGGGCTGTTAATGGATTAAAATTACCTTTTACCTCAGCAACAGGCAGGATTAACTGATAACCTACTTTAGGTACGGTTTTGAAGTAATCATCTGGATCTAAACCGAGTTCTGTCCACGTTTTCCTTAATTGCCAAATCGCATTGCCGACACCACGCTTCCCAACTTCAGTATTGTTATCCCACACACATTCAATGGCTTGCTCTTTTGAGACCGTATGTTGGGCGTGAGTGACTAGCAGCTTTAAAAATTCGAAAACTTTAGCAGGCAGAGATTGGCTTTGTTCAAGATAAGTGACCGACATATCATTGCAGTCTATAACACAGTCACCAATCTGAAATTTTTGGAATGGTAGGGCGATCATTATTCGAGTTATTGCCTCTTACATATCAAATGTGGAAGGTTCATCATCATAGACCGCGAGTAGGTGATTCACCAATAGCCATAAAAAAAACAGAGTATTTTTATAAGGTTAAAGTGAATAAGTAGTGTGTTTTCTTCTTTTGCTATAACTTCTATAGCAGTAACAGCTAAAACAAGTCAATTCACAGCAGATTAAACTGGATATGATATACAAAAAGAGCACCGAAGCGATGCTCTTTTCAACAGTTAAGCCTTAATTGGCCAGTTACTTAAGCATAGAACGGCGGCGAGTTGCTCCGAATACCCCCAATAAGGCAAGTAAACTGAAGCCAAGGCTACCGCTACTTTTCTTTTTGGGTGGTTGTGGTGCTTTCTGTGCATTGACCGTAATCGTTAACTTAGCTTGGACTTTGTGTTCACCATCCTCAGCTGTGATTGTAACATTATGATTTCCAGCACTTGATGTTTTGCCTGTGATCATACCTGTATCGGCATCGATGCTGATCCCATCTGGTAACCCTTCAGCTTTAAACATCAAGGTATCACCTTCGGCATCAGTGATATGCTTAGCCGCATTTATTTCGATATTTTCATTTGCATCAAGGGTTACTGCTTCAAACGGTTTTTCGATAATGGGTGCAATATCGTTAACGGGGTTGATATCAATGTACACTTTAGACGTCGATGAATAGGTATTTCCTTTTTTGGCCAGTACTTCGAGCTCAAAGTGTTTATTGCCTTGGTCATAATCAATGGCATCTGGGTTATTAACCGTAATAACACCTTTAGCACTCACTTTAAATGGTTCACCTGCAATTCCATTCACTTGGGTGAGTTGATACGGGTATGAAGGTGCATCAAATCTGGCATGAGAGAAAAACCCTTCAGAGTCTAACTCGACATTGCCTACGACATCGCCTATTTTAGCATCTTCATTGATTCTGTGTTGTTGACCATCTTTAGGGCTCGGAATAGGGGAGTAACCTGCCGTATCCATTGGAGATTGCATCGCCCAGTTGTCATTTAGACTCATGATGAGCATACCTGGGTTTTGACAGCCAACAATAGGTCCTAATCCACCTGCCAATGCACAATCGCTGATAGCGGTTAAAGAAGCCGTTTCGTTTGCTCCAAGCGTAATCATATTACTGTATGTAGCCGCCTCTCCCTCTTGTACTGCTTTGCTAAATAATGGCAAGCCACCTAAGTTCTTCTCAGGTGCTGGACCAGGCAGTCCAGGTCCTGGTAAACCAGGGCCGGGAAGTCCAGGACCGGGTAAGCCTGGGCCAGGTAAGCCGATGCCGCCACCCGGGCCGCCTTGCGCCTCAGTCTTACCGTATTTCAGCGGGTTGAATTGGATCATTGGTTTACCAAGATCATTTTGCGCGTCACGATCGGTGGCAAAAATCCAACCGTGGTTTTTGTCAAATGATTCAACACTGTTTACTTTGTCGCCATGATAAAGTTCTTCTAAACAGTACTGTGCGACAATGTTTTGGCCATGAGCACTGATGTATGTTGGTAGCTTTGACTTTTTGTATCTAGCGCGTGGTTTAGAGCGGTCAAATTCCATGGATAAATCAATATACCAAGCCACAGGCTGAAGATTCTCATCGGGTTCGACAAAACCATTCATTACGGTGTCGTCATCAGATGGGTTTGGAGGGAAGACGACTTTTTCATTGTATTTATTGGCTACAACGTACTCTTCTTGGAAAATGGTCCATGACGTTAGCCAAGGACCAATTTTGTCAAAGTGATTGGCAATGCCAGCGTCGTTTGGGGCAAAAAAGCGAGTCGCTATCGCCAATTTTTTACCTGAAGTACATTGAGCTTCTTCATAAACTCCTGCTCCGATATCTGAGAAAAAGTTCCCGCGTGAGCGTTGCTTGCCTTTAGGTTTTGAGTCCGCATGAAACATTAAAGGGAATACGGCAAAAGTTGTATCGGTTGCGCTGTCATTGGAGAAACTCTGTTTGTAAGCTCCTGCAAATGGGCCAAATGGGTGCTCGATGCCTTTTACTTCATGTATTGATTCCAGTGTAGTGAAATCACGGCTAATTTTTGTGGCAGAGCGAGGCTTGGCCATCCAGTTCATTGATAAGGTCGGTTTTCCATCTGCTTTGAGCTGAATGTGGCCAGTTAATTCAATTTTGGCCCAATTATCAGCAGTAAAGCCCGCAGTGTTATTCAAAGGCCAGTTTTGCAATTTAGTAAAGTCGATATTGAGAACGGCAGGGAAAACGACAGTTTGTCCCGCGGGTACACTTACACTTGTTGGTAACTCCCAAGTAAGAGCGCTTTTACCATCTTTTCCGTCATTATCAACGCTAACGTTATAAGTAACCGTCTTGTCTGACAGGTTTTTAATTTGAACTTGCTTAACGAAGCGCTGAGTTGAAAGACCTTCTTGGAAACCGAAATTCAGACTAGGTTGATAAGTCCCTTTTTCCCAAACAACAGAAGGAGAAGTTAAAGCATCAGCTAGGTTTTCTGTGCCACTACCAACTAAGGTTAATTCGGCTTGCTTGCCATTCAGATCTTGAATTTGCTTGTTGGCGGTATTCATAAGCAGCGCTTTAACTTCTGTCATTGACAGATCTGGACGCTTAGATTTTACGATGGCTGCGGCTGCCGCGATACGAGCAGCGCCCATGACCGTGTCGGAACTTTTTTCCACTTTGTCTTGAGTGCCAACAACAGCAACGTCAATTTGCTCTGCATAGGAAACCATGTCGGGCTTGGTGTAGTGGTTTGAACCTCGCACAGGCCCATATGGTGTTTTTTTGGTGACTTTAAGTGTGCCTTTTGCATCTTTTGTCATTCCACCAACTGTCAAAGCACTTGGAGCAGCGGCACGCCATGCTAAGTTGTAATGACTATCAAACTTGTCGCCAAAACTCCCCGCGTTTACAACCACCAATGAGCCTAAAGCGGAAGCCATTTCAATCGCGTAGGTTTCGACAATTGGTGCAGAAATGCCTTCGTCGTTACTACTGTAAAACCCTGAATTACCATAGGCATCAATCACAATAATATCGGCACGACCTTCAAAACTACCATCGCCTTTAGGATCAACGGCACGTTCGATCGCTTGAACAAATTTATCTGTATTTTCAGCGGATAAGCGGCAGGTGTCAGGGTTTGGCATAGCCACATTGGAAGTTTTATAAGCGGTCAGTTTTGCTCCAGGTGCTAATGCGTGAACAGCACTGGCTAGACGAGTACCAAACCCCGTGTTGTGTGTGGCTTTATCATAGTCACGTACGCAGCGGATGTTTTGATCAATAGGGTTTAAATCTAAACCATGGTTTTCACTGCTTAAATCTAGGCCGCCAACGACTACGTCAGTTGGGAAACCGTCAAAAGGTGCTGTCGCATTGGCCATGGCATCAGCATAGGCTTCTGGTGTACCAACTCCACCTAAGGATTTATGGGTGTAGTCAACACCTGTACCGATAATCGCGACCTTTACCCCGCTTCCTGCATTGGCTTCAGCTGATAACGGGGGGATCGAAATTGCGTCATTTTGTGCAGTCGAGCTGATTGATGCCATGGCATTAACTGGCATAGAGATTGGCTTTGTTTCTACAGAAATGTGCTTAACACCTGCAACTTGTTTGATTTTCTCAGCTAAAGAAACATCAGCTTTAATGGTGATAAAGTTACCAAATAACCGAGTTGATGATATTACCTCTATATTTCCATCTATGGCTTTAATGTCAGCTATAACACGTTGTTGAGTGCTTTTTATTTTGAGTAGTTCGTTATCTAAACGCTGTTTATTCTTGATTGTTGCTTTAGACAGAGAACCGAGGTCTGACAGATAGACATAAATTACCTGAGTTTGTTCCGCAGTTTGCCCCGCGGCATAAGGAGTTTGGATATCAGTGACTTGAGCATTTATTGCTGAGGCTGGAATGACAGCAGCCATGGCAATACAAGCAGCAAGTTTATTTATTTTAAATGACATATTATTCCCTTCGCTTGCTTTATTAGAATTGATTTGTCGACTGTTTATTGATGGCAAACGTTTTTGGTAACTCAATCACTGCCAATAACAAATGGAGAAATGAGAAACATATATTTGTTGCCTCTAGTCTATTTGTTAAATAAAAGATAAATTCAAGCAAGCTTAGGTTCCTCTGTTTTGTTTCAAATTTATTTCATTTATTTTTCATTTCCTTTAATTTCAATTGGTTATTTTTGTGTTTCGGTTTGTTTTGCATGACGAAAGCCATTAATTATCATGTTGCTACCAAGTTAAATTCTGCTTTCTGGTTAACCATTTAGAACAAAAAAATATATGTGTGTAAGTACATGATTTATATGGCAGTGAAAGAAAATAGAAAAAAAAATGATGCTATTTGATTTGCGTGATTATTACTGAAAGGTTAATTAGGTAAGGAAAATGTACAATAACAAGAAACATAAGAAGGAATACAGAGTGAAACTATTCCCTAATAAAAGTGTATTAACACTAGCCATTTCATCCGTATTAGTGCCGAATATCCATGCAAGTCAACTCGATTCTAGAGGGCATGATGTTGATGGTGGTCAAAGAGTAACCGTTGTCAAACAATCTAAACGTGATGTAGAAGACTTATATGTTGTTTTATTAAAAGAAGCCCCACTATCTAGTTATCGCGGGGATAACCGTAAGTTTGCCGCAACTAGCCTCAAAATGAATCCAGCAAATAGAAATGATGAAACTGGATTACTTGATATGAATAGCTCGGCGAGTAGAGCCTATATCTCTCATTTGCAATCAACACAGCAGCAAGTTTTAAGCAATGCAAATGTAATGCTCAATCGCGAAGTAAAAGCAGAGACCAGTTACCAAGTTGTGTTGAATGGTTTTACGACAAGACTTAACAATAAGAAAGAAGTCACCAAACTACAACAGCATGATCAAGTCAGTGCTGTTATCAAGGTAACGCCAAGCTATTTGACCACGGATTCAGGCCCAAGTTACATTAAAGCGCCTTCTGCTTGGAATGGCAGTGCCATTGGTACTAAAAGTCAAGGCGAAGGTGTGATTGTTGGTATCATGGATACAGGGATCAACCCCTCTCACCCTTCTTTTGCCGACATTTCTGGAGATGGTTATGATCATACTAACCCTAGAGGTGAAGGAAATTATTTAGGTGACTGCCGTAAATCCGATTTAGCTAAATACTGTAATGACAAACTCATCGGGATTTGGGGCGATGAAGGCATTATCAATAAAGATACGCCAGCGGGCCAAGATAAAATAGCCGTTGACTATGATGGTCATGGTTCTCATACTGCATCAACCACAGCGGGTAATGTTGTCAAAAATGTACCTGTTTATAATGTTGTGGGCGATAAAGCCGATTATCAATTTGAGCAGATCAGTGGTGTTGCGCCCAGAGCTAACATTGTGTCATATCAAGTGTGTGAGGCCTCTGGTTCTTGTTGGCCTGATATCACCGCTAAGGCGGTAGAGCACGCGATTGCCAATGGCATTAAAGTTATTAACTATTCCGTTGGTGGTACAGCACGAAACCCGTGGGAAAGCATAGATGCAAAAGCTTTCTTATCAGCACGTGAAGCGGGGATCCATGTTGCCACTTCTGCGGGTAACAGTGGACCTGGACCAGAAACTGTGGGAAGTCCCGGTAATGCGCCTTGGGTGACGACAGTAGCAGCATATACTCATGATCGTAGCTTTACCGATAAGAAAGTGAGTTTTTCTGGTGGCGATACCAATTTGGCTGATATCAATGGTAAAGGTGCGACCAAGGCTTACACTGGAAAAGTCGTTGATGCGAAGAATTTCGGTGATGGTCAATGTCTCAACCCTTTTGCTGAGAATACCTTTGATGGTCAGATTGTGATTTGTGAGCGTGGTGAAATCGCTCGTGTTGCTAAAGGTAAGAATGTCTTGGCTGGTGGTGCTGGTGGCATGATATTCATGAACGCCGCTGGAGGCTCTGATACTGTAGATGCCGACCTCCATGTATTACCAGCTATTCATGTAACCGCTGAAGATGGTAAAAAAATCAAAGATTGGTTGGCTACAGGCGCTGATCACCAAGCGACGATTGGTAGTTCAGATCTAATTAAAGATCCTAAGTTGGCTGATAAGGCTGCACCATTTACTTCACGTGGTCCTGATTCTGTATTTAACCGCTGGATGACCCCTCACGTTGCCGCTCCAGGTGTGGATATTTATGCTGCAAACTCCGAGAATCAGCCTCACAAAGCGCCTAAGGATCGTAGAGAGTCGCCGTACATTTTTTTGAGTGGGACTTCAATGTCGAGTCCACATGTGGCAGGGGCATTGACGTTAATTCATTCAATGAAACCTGGTTGGACGCCAGCGGAAGCACAATCGGCACTCATGCTTACTGCTGTATTTGATACCAAAAAAGAAGATGGCGTGACACCATCAGGTTTCTTTGATGGTGGTTCAGGCAGTATTAGAATCGATAAAGCCTTAAAGTCCGGTTTAGTCATGGATGTTACGCATGATGAATATGTTGCTGCAAATCCAGATAAAGACGGTAAACCAGAAACCTTAAATATGCCGGCAATGTTGGAAACCGGATGTTTGATTCGTTGTACGTGGACCAGAACCTTCAAAGCCACTGAAACGGCATCATGGACAACAAGTCATCACAAAATTACTGATGGTGTCTCTGTTTCGGCTTCTCCTGCGAGCTTTTCATTAGCCAAAGGCGAAACCATTGAGCTGACGATTACTGCTGAAATTGGTGAGGGTTTTGATTCTGATTATGGATTTGGGCGACTTGTTCTTACACCTGATAATATTGAGCTCTCCACTGCAGCATTACCTGTTATTGGTACATTTGTAGCAGGCTCTTTCCCTGAAAAACCAAGACTTGAGACGTCGTCGACTAAAGGAAGTGGAACAATTGATGGTATTAAAACCATCCCAACTCAAGATCTACAAATTGCAACTTTTGAATTGGCTGAAGTTGAAAATATTGCTGTCGAACTTCCTCGTGATGATAGCGATAAGAGTAAATGGCCAATCAATGTTTATAACGATCCTAAGTTCTATTATTCAAAACGAATCGATATCCATAACAAGGTTAAGCACTTAGTTGCACGCATTAAGTCAACGACATCGCCTGATCTTGATATGTATATCGGCAAAGACAGTAACTTGAATGGTAAGCCCGATAACGCCAATGAACTTCATGCGAACAATCGTTTGTGCATGAGTGCAACGGAAACGCAATTTGAAAGCTGCGTGATCAATAACCCTAAACCCGGTTCATATTTCTTTGCGGTTCATAACTTTGGTGATCCAGACGCGCCATCTGATAAATCTGATGAGGTGGTAATTGAAGTGGTGTTAATTGGGGCTGATGACAATAGTATTAAAGTTACAGCGCCTGATGCGATTAAGAGTGAAGATCCATTTGCAATAAATGTTGCATGGGATAAGCCTCTAAAACGTGACACGCTTTATATGACGGCATTGGAGATGGGCAGTGGTATTAATACGCCAACTAATATTGGGATCATGCCGATTGAAATTTACCGTAATGCTAACTTAGTTGGTGGCTCGTTAAATACTAATGTGGCTAAAACAGGGGATACTTTAACAGCAACTATTGATGTTGCTGGAAATAATACCGATAAAGAAAGAACGCTGAACATTAAGTTAGCCCTACCACAAGGTATCACCGTCAGCTCTGACAGTCACAATGGCCAATTTGAGTCACAACAGCTGATTTGGGAACTCACCCAAGCGGCAAATAGTACTGATGAAACCATTACCGTGGAGTTAGGTACTGCTGCACTGGTTAAGTCAAAAAAGCTCTCGTTTGAGCTAAGTCATACTCTTGCTGAAGAAACTATCTCCGAAATGATTGGAAAGGTTGATTTATCAGGAGTTACGCTCGCCAAAATCAATGGTGAGGACGCGGTTACAGTTAACGCTAATGAAAAGACAAATATCACATTGGCGGCAACAGGTAGCTCAGTGCCAGAGGCCGATGACACCATATCGTATGAATGGAAACAAAGTTCTGGGCCTGATGTTAAGATTTCAGATAGCTCTACTAAAGAAATTACAGTTTCCTTGCCTGATGTAGCTTCTGATGCTCAAGTCGTTTTAGAGTTAACGGTGTCGAATGGAACATTAATGGATACGGCTACAGCGACCATTAATGTCAAAGCAGAAAAAGCACCAGCGCCTAAGCCTGATAATAAAAGTTCAGGTGGTTCAATGGACTTATTAACCCTGATGTTAGGTTTGTTGGCCATGAGAAGAAGAATCATCAAATAATCTTATCAAACAGTTGAAGGCGCCACCTCAAAAGAGTTGGCGCTTTTTTTAGAATTTTATAGCTTTGTGCACTTTTCGATGTTGTATACAGCTTGTGAGAACTTAGTTATTGTGTTGCTGATTTGTTTATATAAAGAGCAACAATATGAAAATAAAACCGAGTTTCGTCCTAGCCAGTTTGATGGTTACGCAAAGTACGTTAGCTGCTGGCACCGATATTTCAATTTATCCATTAAGCTTTGATAACAAGACCCAGCAATGGTCGATTGGTAAAGGCAAAGTCATCACAGATCGAGATGGTTATGACAATCAAGCGAGTTTTGCGCTAGACGGCCAATCCATTTTCTTTTCTTCCAATCGGAGTGGTGCCCATACTGATATTTATCAATATCAATTCTTTAATGGTGACATTTACCAAGTTACAAATACACCTGATGAAAGCGAATTTTCCCCGAATGAGACACCAGAAGGCTTGAAGTATGTCGTAGAGCAAGGCGTACCACATCAAAGTGTATGGCTTCAAAAAGAGGGGAAACCAAGAGTTCGAGCGATTAATAGTTTGATCCCCTCGGGGTATTACGCTGCTCATTCAGAACTTGGGACACTGCTTTGGGCTCGTTACGCTCATGCACTGTATTTTGAGCCAAAGGGGGAGCAAGCTGATGAGCGACATTTTGTCACTGATCATGTGGGACGCAGTATCCATCTAGTACCTAATCAAACTCGTTTTAGCTATGTAAAAAAGAAAATGAACGGTGATCAAGTCGTTACAATATTTGATCCTAAGCTTCGAAGTCATCAAGAGGTAGTCAGTTTAGGTTCAGGAAATGAAGACTATGCTTGGAGCGGTCATGCGCTAACTCAATCCACTTGGTTATTTAATTTGGATGGGAATGAGTTAAGAGCTTGGCACCTAGAGCAAAAGCCTTCTTCGACGGTATCGATGAGCTGGCAGTCTATCAAGAATATTACGCCACCATCACCAAGGCATCACAGTCCGTATCGCATTGCAGTGAGTCCCAATAATCGGTACATCACCATTGTTTGGAGTCGAAAATAGCGTGCAACCGTGCGCTGTTTCCTGAAGATTTTTGCGCGAAAAAAGAGGAAAACGTGGGGAAGCAAGGCGGGTTACAGACAATATATGAGTAGCTGTCATCTGTCATCATGGGGCGTACCCTGATAATACCTATCATATCCTCGTAAACACACTGATATTTCGTTTTAGTTTGCCGTTTTGATGTTTATAGCCTGATTTAAGGTTATTTCACTCACTGGATAAAACGGCCTAAAACTCTAACAGTAGGAGTTAACGATGGATGCATTCATCCAAGTAAGCGTATTTTTAGGTTTAACTTTGTTAGTCGCACTCATAACTTATATTCGTTGCAAAAAAGTAAAGCGTGATCCCAATGATACTAAAGATTATTTTCTCGCTGGCGGTGGGTTGAATTGGGTTGTTGTGGCTGGTTCATTGATGATGACGAACATCAGTGCTGAGCAAATCGTTGGTATGAATGGAGCGCAGACTTTATTGGTTGCGTGGTGGGAAATTGCTGCAGCCATAGGACTAATGATTTTAGCCAAATGGTTGATCCCGATTTATTACAAATACAATTGCACCACAACCACGGAGTTACTTGAGCGTAAATATAATGATAAAGGCATTCGCGCTATGGTCTCTGTGCTGTTTATGCTTGGGTATGCTTTTATTCTGCTTCCTGTCGTTCTCTATACCGGATCGTTATTTATGAAGTCCATGTTTGGGCTTCACATACCGATTATGGTGATTGCGATTTTGTTTGCAGCTGCAGGAGCAATATACGCCATTTTTGGTGGTCTTCGCGCGATTGCGATTTCCGATACGCTTAATGGTGTTGGTTTAATCGTCATGAGTTTGATTGTTTCATTTCTTGCCATGAATGCCATTCATTGGAACTTTTCAGGCATTCCTGAAAGCAGTTTGACGTTAATTGGCGACAATACATCAGATATCCCATGGCCAACCTTATTTACTGGGATGATTTTTATTCAGATTTTCTACTGGGGCACTAATATGGTGATCACCCAAAGAGCGTTAGCGGCCAAGTCGGTGAGAGAGGCAAAAAAAGGGCTTTATGGTGCAGTGTTTACCAAGTTTCTAACTCCTCTTGTCGTCGTGTTACCCGGCATTGTTGCATTAAAACTTTATGGTGATATTGGCGATGTCGCTTACGGTAAGTTAGTCGGCGACATTCTGCCTCATTGGCTTTCGGGTGCATTTGCAGCCGTGATTGCTGGGGCTGTGTTAAGCTCGTTTAACTCCTGCTTGAACTCAGCTGCGGCATTGTATACCTGCGACATTCACCAAAATTATTTTAATGCCGATGCTGATCCAAGAAAAATTGGGACTCGCGTAGCGTTACTCTTTACTATTTTATCTTTATGTCTTGTTCCTATTTTTGCAAAAGCGGCCAGTATTGTTGCATTTTTACAACAATTGAATGGGCTCTATTCGATGCCTGTTTTAGCGGCCTTTATTTGCGCCTTATTGTTTAAAAATGTGCATGCTACCGCCATAAAAATCGGCTTGATTTTTGGGGTTGCTTTATATTCTATCTTTACCTTTGTATGGCAACCTTGGGGGCTGCATTATATTCACTTAATGGCCATTACTTTAGCGGTGACAGTGATCTTTACTTTGTTCTTGAGTCGTTTTTGGTTAGAAAATCAAAATCGTGAATTAGACGGCGATAGCCCTGAACCTTTAACTGGCGTTCCAAAACAGGTTGTACTCAGCGAATAATGGCTAGTGACAGTATCCTTTGAAGCATGATATAACTCAGCTCAGTATTTTTGTTGAGAACTTAGCACTGAATTTAAATTCATTTAGCTCAAGCTCAGCTTTGTTTAGTTATATTTTGGGAAACCTGTAGTTTTATGCCCTCGCCTGTGCAACGTGCAACTAAATTATTTGTAAGAACATTTGGAACCAGCCCTGATGCATGCTTTCAAGCACCAGGGCGTATTAATTTAATGGGTGAGCACACAGATTATAATGAAGGTTTTGTTCTACCAGCTGCGGTGAATTTTAGAGTATTGGCAGCGGTAAAACGTCGTGAAGATGATTTGTTTCGCGTGGTCACGGATATTGATGCTGATAACTTTGTAGAGTGGACTTTCGGTAAAGAAGCATTAGAAGATACTGATTTCCATTGGAGTCATTATTTAAAAAGTTTTACCGCTGCCTTGGCCATGTCTGGGTTGAAATCCTGTGGTGTTGATGTGGCTATCATTAGCGATATACCGATGGAAAGTGGGTTTTCATCGTCCGCAGCGTTGCAAATTGCTTTTGGCACTGCGGTGAATAATAGTAGTCAGTTATTCTTATCACCATTAGCGATTGCTCAACTTGCTCAGCGAGGTGAGCACCATTTTATGGCTCGTACCTGTGGCATGAAAGATCAGATGATCAGTGCTCTGGCTGAAGCGGATCAAGCCTTGTTGATTGATTGCCTAGACTTGGATTACGAATCTGTCACCATTCCAGACAATTTAAGTATTATCATTGTTCATTCAGGCAAATACGCTAAAGACATTCAGACAAAGTATCAACTTCGAAAAGACGAATGTCAGCAAGTGGCTGAATATTTTGGCTTAGAAAGTTTACGTCACGTTTCTGAATCGCAATTAAAACAGCATAGAAGCCAACTCGATGAACATTTATACCAAAGAGCGCGCCATGTGATCACCGAAAATGCTCGTACTCAAAGTGCTGCAAGAGCATTAGAACAAGGTAATATCAAAAAAATCAGTAAATTGATGGAACAATCTCACCAATCTATGCGTGATGACTTTGAAATGAGTATTCCTGAAATTGACTTGTTGGTGGATATCATCAAGCAACAAGTGGGTGATCGAGGTGGTGTTCGATTAACCGGAAGTGGTTTTGGAGGCAGTGTCATTGCCCTTGTCGAGCATGAGTTAACCGACGATGTTGTGACTGCTGTTGAGACACAATACCTTGCACATACGGGAATCGAAGCACAGGTGTATTTATGCAGTGCCGCCGCTGCTGCTGCAAGAGTTGATGAGTAACTCAAGGTTCAAAGCGTATCAAGGCAGAGTGGTTATTTAAGGAAATTTAAGTGATAAAAATAATAAAACAAACGCCATGGAAAGATCCTCGTGGAGGAGAGATAGAGAGAGTCATTGTTGATAATGGAATTATCGCTATGGAAGTGCTTTCTCTAGGCGGCATCATTCGTCATTTATGGGTACCAGATCGTAACGGTGAACGACAAAATATTGTATTAGGTTGTGATAGTGCTCAAGCTTATTTAGATCAAGACGCTCACTTGGGAGCGGTAGCTGGTCGATTTGCAAACCGAATCAAAGGAGGAGAGTTAAGCTATCAAGGCCAAGAGTTTCAGCTGGACGTCAATAATCAAGACAATTGCTTGCATGGCGGGAGCAAAGGATTCAATCAAAAGCAGTGGCAGTTGGCTGAGTTGGCTGAATTGGAAGATGGAGTGAGATTGACGTTAACGAGTCCTGATGGCGATATGGGGTTTCCGGGTAACTGTGAAGTACAACTTGATTATCGTCTTGATGGCAATAGCTTACTCGTTGAAATTACAGCATCTACCGATAAACCTTGCCCAGTGAATTTAACTCAACACAGTTATTTCAACCTTGATGGCTCAGAAACCATTACTCAGCATTTATTACAGACGGATTGTACTCAGTATTTGCGTACTGATGAACAAGGTATTCCTGTTGCTATTGAGCCTGTAACGGCTACGTTAAACTTCAATCAGAAGAGTGAGCTAGCTGAACGCTTAATTGATAAAAGTGTCGAAGCGACACGTGGTTTAGATCATTGTTACTTAATGGAAAATGAATCTGATAATTTGGTTCGATTTGGGCGGATAGCTAGCCCTAAAAGTGGGGTGATGATGACCTTATTTACTAATCAACCTGGTGTTCAAGTTTATACGGCTAATTTTCTAGCTGGTACCAAGGGAGAGAATGGACAAGTATTTAACCAGTATCACGGAATTTGCCTAGAACCCCAGTTATGCCCAGATGCGCCTAATCAACCTGATTTACTTGGTAAATCATGGCTAGAGGTGGGGGAGCAATACCATCACCTTAGCCGATATCAGTTTGAAACTATTGAAGAGTAGAGGGCTATTCCTCGTACTCTTCATCTGTCCATTCATTTTGAAGATCATCGACGTCAGCGGTGATCTCTGGTTCTTCGTCTAAGTCGATAGATTCATCCGATTTAGCTGAAGTGGATGTGGCTTCAGGGTTTAGATCAAGATTACCCTTTTGCTTACTCATGAATTCCGTTTTGGCTTGTTTCCATGCTTCAGCGTAGTTCGCTTGTGCTTTCGCAAGGCTATCCTTATCCAAATCATGCAAGTTATGCTCAACAATATCTTTAACATACTCGATAATGGATTCACGGGTTGAGTTATACAAATAGATACGGCCAGGACTGGCCTCTGGTAATGCCTGATCATGGATGACAATCGTATTTCCACGGGCTGTTCTTAGCTCGCCAT
>NZ_CP037951.1:3100000-3230000 GCF_004358445.1 Parashewanella tropica | reverse complement strand
TCGAAGCTCATGATCGAAGCCCCGGTAAACGGCGGCCGTAACTATAACGGTCCTAAGGTAGCGAAATTCCTTGTCGGGTAAGTTCCGACCTGCACGAATGGCGTAATGATGGCCACGCTGTCTCCAGCCGAGACTCAGTGAAGTTGAAATTGCGGTGAAGATGCCGTATACCCGCGGCTAGACGGAAAGACCCCGTGAACCTTTACTATAGCTTGGCACTGAACATTGACCCTACATGTGTAGGATAGGTGGGAGGCTTTGAAGTGTTGTCGCCAGATAGCATGGAGCCATCCTTGAAATACCACCCTTGTAGTGTTGATGTTCTAACTCTGGCCCCTAATCGGGGTTGAGGACAGTGCCTGGTGGGTAGTTTGACTGGGGCGGTCTCCTCCCAAAGAGTAACGGAGGAGCACGAAGGTTAGCTAAACACGGTCGGACATCGTGTGGTTAGTGCAATGGCATAAGCTAGCTTAACTGCGAGACAGACACGTCGAGCAGGTACGAAAGTAGGTCATAGTGATCCGGTGGTTCTGAATGGAAGGGCCATCGCTCAACGGATAAAAGGTACTCCGGGGATAACAGGCTGATACCGCCCAAGAGTTCATATCGACGGCGGTGTTTGGCACCTCGATGTCGGCTCATCACATCCTGGGGCTGAAGTCGGTCCCAAGGGTATGGCTGTTCGCCATTTAAAGTGGTACGCGAGCTGGGTTCAGAACGTCGTGAGACAGTTCGGTCCCTATCTGCCGTGGGCGTTGGATGATTGAAGGGAGCTGCTCCTAGTACGAGAGGACCGGAGTGGACGAACCGCTGGTGTTCGGGTTGTATTGCCAAATGCATTGCCCGGTAGCTACGTTCGGAATCGATAACCGCTGAAAGCATCTAAGCGGGAAGCGAGCCCTGAGATGAGTCATCCCTAGACCTTAGAGGTCTCTAAAGAGCCGTCCGAGACCAGGACGTTGATAGGCAGGGTGTGTAAGCGTTGTGAGGCGTTGAGCTAACCTGTACTAATGACTCGTGAGGCTTAACCATACAACCCTAATGGGTTTTACTGAACTAAAAGTTCAGAGTAATTTGCTAAACCTTAGAAAGAATACAAAGCGCTTAATGAAGCGAGAACATTGAGAAATCACTTTCCAGATTATTAAAAGATTGGTTAAAGACGCAGGAAATTGTTTGGCTGACAAAGCCGTGACGAGCGAAGCGCGGAGTGTACTTAAAGTACATGAGCACTAGAGCGAGGAAACAATACCGTCAGACGGACAATTAACCAGTCCAAAATACAGAATTTGTCTGGTGACAATAGAGCTGTGGCCCCACCTGAATCCATCCCGAACTCAGAAGTGAAACGCAGCCTCGCCGATGGTAGTGTGGGGTTTCCCCATGTGAGAGTAGGTCATTGCCAGACGCCAAATAAGAGAAAGCCCTAGCAGAAATGCTAGGGCTTTTTACTTTGCGGGCAATGACCTACTCTAATACGTGGCCTCTCAGCTTCGCAGCATAGCTGGTCGTGCTTCGACAGTGCTTTCAAAGCACACTGTCTTCGCCCCCATGTGAGCCTATGTCCTCAATAAATACTTCAATGTGATAGTGAAAGTACTAGTTTTTATTTAAAACTGAAATTATTTCCATGGCTTGCAACCAAACTCATTACAGATCAAACCTTCCATGTTGTTAATTGCTCCAGAATAAACAACATCACACTTGCCAGTGCAATTTAATGTGATCTCGGTGTTAAATGAGCTGTCGTTTGTTGTATCAATCGTTGCGGCCATTTCTCCTTGTTGGACTGGCATATAGCTACCGTCGGGTAATTTAAATTTTAAGCCTACATGTTCACTGGTGTTGAATACCGGAAAACAGGTTTTCATGTTCTTATGCGTAACTACAGCGCTTTGACAGAATGATTGTCCATTGGTAAAGGCTGTAAAATTATTTCTCAAAAATCTCTGGGAATGCTCATTTACAGGTTGTGCCTGACAAACAAATGAAATAAATATTGAGGTAATTAAAAGCAGCTTCTTACTTAGCATATTACTCTCCAACTTAGGCTTTATAAAAAATAACAATGTTAAATCGAGAATTAACCTGTCAGTGTATATAGCATTACTTTATTTGGGCCATGGGTGGCACTCGGTGTCATCACAGATTAATCCTTCCCAACTCTTTATTGGGCCTGTATAGATGACATTAGTCTTTTCTCGGCCGTCGAATAGTGTGATTGTGGTGTCAAAGGAATTATTGTCTGTTATGTTGAAGGCGGCGTAACTAGAATCCGATTGGACGATATCATCACTACCATTTGGGAAGGTCAATATAAGCGCGTTTTTTTGACTTAAGTTTAGAATTGGGAAGCATGTTTTTACGTTAGGGTGATCCGACGCAACGCTATCGCATACTTGTTGTCCATTACCTAAGGATGCAAAATTATTTTCTTGGAGCTTTGAAGGTAACTCACTGACTTTTAAAGAATGTGCTTGCGCAAAACTTGAAAAAAATATTGCAGTAATCAAAATAAGTTTTTGGTTTGACATTTTATCTCCAGTAGTAACATTTCGTGCAAAAAATATGTTGATTTTGTTGATTATATAGCCCTGTATAAGATGCTTTTAATTAATCATCCTTAATCTGTATCTATGATAATGATTCAAGGTTTACTAGCTTAACCTCACCTGTATCAAACCTCTTTTCACCTATCTAACTTGCTGTTTTGTACTATCTTTGCCGTATCGACTTTTTTGAAATTATTGAGATAGCAATGGCAGAAAAAGCTCACTACATTGATGTTCAAACTTCGAAAGGCACTTTTAAAGTCTGGGTTGAAAAGCACGGCGATAATCCTGATTGCAAAATTTTATTGCTGCATGGTGGTCCAGGGAGTAGTCATGACTATATGAAGTTGTGCGAGCCGTATTTTGATAAAGCTGGATATGAGTTTTACTATTACGATCAACTCGGCTCTCATCGAAGTGACAAACCTAAAGATGATAGTTTGTGGGAGTTACCTCGATTCGTGGATGAGGTTGAGCAAGTTCGTTTGGCGTTAGGTTTGGATAAAACCAATTTCATATTGATGGGACAATCTTGGGGCGGGTTACTTGCAATGGAATACGCCATTCACCACCAAGCTGCTTTGAAAGGCATGATTATCTCCAATATGATGTCGAGTGTTCCTGCTTACGGGGCTTACAGTAAGGTGCTCGCTGAGAGTTCGATGCCTGATGATGTTTATAAAGAAATCATGCAATTAGATGCTGCGGAAGATTACGAAAACCCTCGATTTATGGAACTACTTATTCCTAATTATTACGAAAAGCATGTGATGCGCATCCCTTTTGATTCTTGGCCTGAATGCGTCATGGATGCATTTAATCGAATCAATCATGATATTTACATTCCAATGCAAGGGCCAAGTGAATTTGGTGTTAAAGGAAAGCTTGCTGATTGGGATAGAAGCCAAGATCTCAAAGACATCCAAACTCCAACGTTAGTGATTGGTGGTGAACACGATACCATGGATCCTAAGCATCTTGCTTGGATGGCTGAGCAATTACCTCACGGTGTTCATAAAGAATGTAAAGGTGGTAGTCATATCACAATGGGAGACGCACCTGAAAGTTACTTTAAAGCGATTAATGATTTTCTTTCTCATCTCTGAATTTAAACCAGCTCTGAAGCTGTCTTTATTGACGGCTTTAGTGCTGAGGTTTGTCCAAATACAATAGCCTTTGATGGCTTGTTTTCTGTATAATCACCACCATATCTGAGTAATGTACTATGGTATTGGTTATTTTCTATGTTAAGTACCAAATTTGATGAACTAATGGAGTTTCCTTGCTCCTTTCCTTTTAAAGTTGTTGGTGATGCGTGTGATACGCTAGCCGATCGTGTTGTCGCGGTTGTTCAGAAACATGCACCAGGCGACTACACTCCTACTACTAAAGCCTCCAGTAAGGGCACTTATCACTCCGTGACCATTCGTGTGAAAGTGACAAGCAAAGAACATGTGGAAACGTTATACGTTGAATTGGCTAAAATAGAAGGCGTAAAGCGCGTTCTATAACGTCTAGGAGAGTTCCTCTTGCAAGATGCAAAGCTTCATATTCGATATTTAGGGCAACAAGATTACGAATCTGTATGGCATGCCATGCAAGAGTACACCGATAATCGTGATGCCGATAGCCGTGACGAGTTATGGGTTGTTGAGCACCCTCCAGTATTTACTCAAGGACAGGCGGGTAAAAGTGAACATATTTTGTTTGCTGGTGATATCCCTGTTATTCAAGTGGATAGAGGCGGGCAGGTTACCTATCATGGCCCAGGTCAGTTAGTGGTTTATCCACTACTTGACATCAAACGTCTTAAAATAGGCGTTAGGCAACTTGTTACAACGATAGAACAAAGTATCGTTGATATGCTGAAGGACTTTGATGTTGAAGCTTATCCAAAAGCGGATGCACCGGGAGTATATGTTAACGAAGCGAAAATTGCCTCTCTTGGATTGAGGATCCGTAAAGGGTGTTCTTTTCATGGTTTGGCGCTAAACGTGAATATGGATATGGAGCCTTTCCATCGAATTAATCCATGCGGATATGCAGGGTTACAGATGGTACAATGTCACGAATTAGGTGGACCTGAATCAGTAGAACAGGCCGCGGAGTCATTAATCCCACACTTAGCTGAACTATTAGGTTTTAAGCAGTTGGTTCAACATCAAGGATTAGCAGATTTAAATGAATAGACCAGAAAGACTTCAACCGGGCGTTAAGTTACGTGATGCCGATAAAGTATCGCGTATTCCGGTAAAAATTGTTCCCTCTGAGCGTGAAACCATGTTGCGTAAGCCTGACTGGTTGAGAGTTAAGTTGCCTTCATCAAACCAACGCATTACTGAAATTAAAAATGCACTGAGAAGTAACGGTTTGCATTCTGTATGTGAAGAAGCTTCGTGTCCAAACCTGTCTGAGTGTTTTAACCACGGTACGGCAACCTTTATGATCTTAGGTGCGATATGTACTCGTCGTTGTCCTTTCTGCGATGTTGCTCACGGTCGTCCTCTTAAGCCAGATCCTGAAGAGCCAAAGAAACTGGCGAAAACCATTAAGGATATGAAGCTTAAATATGTGGTGATCACCTCAGTTGACCGTGATGACTTACGTGATGGTGGCGCACAACACTTTGCTGATTGTATTCGTGAGATCCGTGTATTAAATCCTGAAATTAAGATTGAAATCTTAGTACCAGACTTCCGCGGTCGTACTGAAAAAGCGTTGGATATTATCTCTCAAAATCCGCCTGATGTGTTTAACCACAATTTAGAAACAGCGCCTGCACATTATCGTAAGGCTCGTCCCGGGGCAAACTATCAATGGTCGCTAAACTTGCTTAAGCAGTTTAAAGAGCGTCACCCTGATGTGCCAACTAAGTCTGGTTTGATGATGGGCTTAGGTGAGTCAAACGAAGAAATCATGCAAGTTCTGAGAGATCTTCGTGAGCATAATGTCGAAATGCTAACGTTAGGTCAGTATCTACAGCCTTCGAAATTCCATTTACCTGTGGTTCGTTATGTTCCACCTGCGGAATTTGATGAGCTTAAAGAGTTCGCTGATAGCATTGGCTTTACTCATGCAGCTTGCGGACCTATGGTTCGCTCAAGTTATCATGCTGATTTACAAGCGATGGGGAAAGAGGTTAAGTAACTTCTACCTATTGAGTATTTAAAGGCTGCATTTGCAGCCTTTATTTTGGGTTTTGATGCTAGGTGAGCGTGAGCTCCATCATTATCGCGTCTTCCCTTCCTGACTCTGTTGGATAATATCCTTCACGCCTGTATGTTTCGGTAAACCCAAGCTTCAAATATAAGGCTATGGCAGCTTGGTTGGAAGCTCTTACTTCTAACATCATTATTTTCACGCCCCTGTGTTGAGCTTGTTCTAATACTTGCTTAAGTAACTGTTTACCATAACCTTTACCTTGGCATGCAGGAGAGACACAAATATCCATTAACGTGGCTTCATCAATCACTTGCTGAACAATGGCAAACCCTACTATTTCATTTGCTTCATAAAGCCCAATATTGTGATATAAACCACCAAAACAAGATTGTATCGTTGGTAATGACCAAGGGTGTGAGTGTGCTTGTTGCTCGATAGCATGCAACACTTCGCAGTCTGCGACTTCTAATGGAGAAATGGAGGTAGCCATTTTAAGCCCTTGCATCTAATTGGTTTAAATGCTGGCAAATCTGTTGCCATAACTCACGCTTAGATTGGCTTTGTTGAAGTAGCTGAGCCATAGGTGCTGATTCAATCAATGCGGTATGGGGGCGAGTTTTTCTCTGCCGCATATCCCAAATCACTTGAGCCCCTTTTATTGGTTGTTCAGCAAAAGCAAACTCCACTTCAGATAAATCAAGTAGCCTTAAGATTTGTGCTACAAACTCAACCGTTGGGGGAGTATCATCGTCATCATGCAAAATCAAATACGCTGCTTGAGACTGGGCGTTGGCTGCTGATTGCCATTGCTGAATATTCATGGCATCAAGAAAAGCGGATTTATCCATAATATGCACAGGTTAAGATTGATTTTGCCAGTATATCAAATCAAGCAACACATTGTGATAAAACCGTTTTACGAGGTGGAAACTTATGCCTTGTCGTTTTTCTCAATTAGCCCCTGAACGATTGATCGACATTCACGGTAATCCTACTTACGGTCAATTTGATGGTGGTGTCGACCAAATTAATATTGAAGATTTCTGTTACTTTAATTCAATGGATAACAGAGTAAATCCATTAAAAAAATATCTTCACTTTAAGCAATTCCAATTTGTGTCGATTCTGACTCCTCATTACTTATTAGGTGCAGCCATCGCTGATATTCGTTATTTAGGGTTAGGCTTTGTTTATCTCTATGACATCCATAAAAATACTCTAGTGGAAACCAATTGGTTAAGACCACCACTGTTAGGATATGCGCTTTCTCACTCTCCTAAATATGGTAAGAGTTACATTGGAGGACGTTCTAAAGCAATGTCATTAAGTATCAATGAAGGGCTATGGCAATTAAAGATAGACAGTTCAGCTATTCAAGCTGATCTCATACTCAGCCCACCCAGTTTGAGCTTACCAATCGCACTGTGTACGCCGACGGGATATAACGGTTGGACGTACACTCAAAAGCATAATGGTCTTAAACCATCGGGGCGACTTACGATCAATAATGAGCCTCAACCCTTAAACAAAGCGCTTGCGAGTTATGACTTTATGGCTGGTTTTATGTGCCGACAAGTCAGTTGGCGTTGGGCATCAATTAATTCCTTTTCTGATGATAAAGTCATTGGGTTGAATTTAGCTGCTGGAATTAACGAAACGGGTGCTACTGAGAATGTGTTTTGGATAAATGGTGAAAAGCATTTGTTACCCCCTGTTCATTTTGATTTTGATCGTCATGTTAAAAGGGAGAGTTGGCACCTCTTTTCGCATGATGGTGGAATTAATTTAAGTTTTACTCCGAGAAATCAGCGAATATATAAACACAATTTTGGCTGGCTGCAATCGAATACCAAACAGTTTATCGGTGACTTTAATGGTCAGATTACTGATAGTAAGGGGAGAATTTATCATTTAAACAATGTGCTTGGCATAACAGAAGATCACTGTTCAAAATGGTAGTTAAAAAGCGAATACCACGCTTTTTAAAACTTGCAGATAAGCAATGTTAGTCAATTGGTTTGGTAATAATAAATAGCATCCGATAGTTTGATCACATCATCATATTTGAACCCTAAAGAACTCGTTTTGCCCACCTTAGGTTGATCACGTTTTGCTGTGGCGATTTTGAAGCCCCATTGATTATTACTCAGTCCTCCAAAAATTACATTGATGAGAGAATTATTCTCTTTAACTATTGCGATAATAGAATGCTGTTTCATTAAATTTCTGAGACTTTTCGTTTGTTTAGAGTGACTAAAATAGGGTTGATCTGAAAAATCAGTAATATGTTTTGCTTTAGCAGAAGGGATGAAACCCGCTACGTCAGATGGCGTGAAATCCATAATCATCGTTGGGGTAAAAAATGCGTTATTGACTCGATAAACCGCGTCATCAAGGCGTTGGATGATTTTTATATCTGAATTATTACCGAAGAACCCTTCAATGGCTTGAGTACTGCTGATGGCTTTTTTTATTATCGATAACCTGTGTTCTCTACAGGTAGTTTTATGACAGAGTACGAGCTCTGGTAACTTACTCACCACATTTTCTTCTAGATCCGAAACTATGCTGCCCATCACACCTAAATTGAAATTTGCAAACTGATTTCTATCTTCTAAAGACGAAAATTTAGTTGGATGAATGTCGAGTATCCCATATGGTGAAGAAAGTATGACGAGCTGTTGAAGAGAGCTTTTTTGGGGAAAGATATCATTTATTTTACGCAGAGTTTTTAAATACTCTTCATTGGGTTGTCCTTTCAGATAATCAGGGATCGGGTTTGCAAAGGCTATAAATGGGAGTAGCAAAAAGAGAGGTAGGAATTTCATTATTTTTTCTTTAGATTGATCCGATACTTGGGATTTTTATTGTTGAACTAGGGATATAAAGCAGAGAGTCTCACAGGGTTAATCACTGTGAGAGCTAACGTTGCTGCAATATATATATAATTTACAATCTTTCAACAATAAAATCGATGAATGCTCTGACCTTACTTGATAAGTGCTTTTTACTTGGATACATAAAGTACACATCAATGCTTCTGTCTTCAAAGCCTTCTAGAATGCTGATTAATTTGCCTTGCTCAAGCTGAGTGTCGAGCAAAAAAGATGGCATTCTAGCAATGCCTTTCCCTGCGGTGCACATGGCTACTAACATCTCGGAATCGTTACTTTGAAAGCGGACATTAATTGGAATAGTGTTTTCTTTTTCATTGTTGGATTGATAGCCCCATACATTTGGATTTTTGGCATGAGAATAGCCTAGGCAATGGTGTGCCGTGAGATCTTCAGGTTTTGTCGGTGTGCCAAATCGGGTTAAGTACTCTGGTGAAGCTAAGGTTAGGGCTTTAAATGAAAGCAATTTGCGGCAGATAAAGCTTGAATCATCAATATCCCTGGTGGCGCGCATGACGAGATCAAACCCTTCGGTGATGATATCAACACGTCGATTTGATAACTCCATTTCTAATTTGACCTTAGGGTACTGTTCTAAAAACTCATCAATGATTTTTTGCATTTTTGAGGATTGAAAATCGGCCATACAGCTGACTCTTAACAGCCCTGAGGGCTCATGTTGTAAGCCTTGGAGTTGTTCTTGAACGTTAAGCGTATCTTGAATGAGTTGTAGACTGTGTTGATGAAATTGCTCACCTTCCGGCGTTAAACTCAGTTTGCGGGTTGTTCGATTAAGTAAGCGTACACCAAGTCGAGATTCTAATTTATTTACCTCTTTACTTATATGTGAAGGTGAGTGTCCAGTGACTTCAGCGGCTTTGGTAAAGCTATTAGATTGAATCACTTGATTGAAAATCAGTATGCCATCCAATAATTGAGGTTGATATTTCATTGGTGTCGCTCTGCTTATTTCAACTCATATGGAAATAGTATTTCAATTTTATAGATATTAAAACTTTAATGTAAACAAACTAAGCTGTAGTTGTCTTAAATTACACAGAGTGAAAATGAACATGAGAGTACTCGTATTTGCGGCAACCAATCACAGTCAATCAATCAACAAACAGCTCGCTATGTATGTGGCTCAGCGAGTTAAAGGGGCTTCGAGCCATAATGTAAACATTGAAGTACTAGATCTTAATGATTACGAAATGCCTATTTATAGCCAAGATAGAGAAGAAGTTTCAGGTATACCACAACTTGCTTATGACTTTAGATCTAAAATCGCTGAAGCTGATGCCATCATTATCGGTTTTGCCGAACATAACGGCACGTATTCGGTGGCGTATAAGAATGTGTTTGACTGGACGTCAAGAATAGATCGTTCTGTATATCAAAGTAAGCCTGCGTTGTTACTCGCGACTTCTCCAGGTCCTGGTGGCGCCAATAATGTCCTTACACAAGCTGTGACTTCGGCACCTTATTTTGATATGAAAGTCATCGCTCAGTTTTCTCTTCCTAGTTATTTCGATAATTTTCAAGGTGCGGAAGAGGTAATTAAGGATGCAGAGCTTGAGCAACAATTACTAACTGCTGTTGATGCACTGAATAGCGAATTGAAATGAGGAGCGCTAAGCTGAACAACTTAAAAGTTGCCATTCAAGTTTTATTTTTTATAGGAAGTATTGAATTTCAATTCGCTACGGACTTGTAAAGAGGTTAAATCAAGAGCTCCTGAACCATAATTTGCATCTTGAACAAACGGGTTGGAACTCAGACTTAACAAGTCTGAGTCTTGCTGAACAGGCTCTCGTTCATTGTTAATAGGAGTGAACCCAATAGTCATAAATGGTTGTAATTGAGATTGCAAAGGTTTAGGGGTTACTTCATAACTTGCAATTTTAGATTGTAACTCCTGTATGGCGGCTTTAGGAAGTTTGCTATTAGGCTGTGGGGTAAAACCTTGGTGATGCAAGCCTTCATCATCTTTTAGAATGATATACTGGAGGAGTTCATAGTTATTTTTTACTTTTACTTTAAAACAAATTTCGTTCCTACCTTCTGTAAGCTGAGAAAGGCGGTCTTTAATTTTTTGACTGCTACCCGTCAATTGGATTAAATCATCAACAGAGTTATAAAACCCATTAAATGCGGTGTCGGTAGAAGATATTGGTTTAGCCATAATGAATATTCGATAACCTAAGATATTGTTTAGGTTATCAAAGTATCTAAAGTGACATGATTAATTGTTATTCATTTATGCGTCTTTAACCGATTGTAAAACCACAAATTTACCGTTAGAGCCTACAGTCTTACAGTTTCCAAATAAGCGCTTAAGTTTAATGTGATATCCCAAATGACGATTACCAACCACATGTAAAACACCACCTTGGACTAATTTACGTTTAGCATCTAAAAACATTTGCCATGCAATATGATCGGTAATGGCTTCACCTTGATGAAAAGGGGGATTACAAATGACTAAATCAGGTTTAACTTCTGAATCCAAATTTGTTAAGCAGTCATCCCAGTGAAAGTGACCCTTTGCTAAGTCAAAGCCATTGAGTTGCCAGTTGTTTTGTGCTGAAGCAACTGCCATTTCAGAATCATCCACAAAATGAATGTTTGCATTAGGGAATATTTGCGCTGCTCTTAGCCCCAAAACACCATTACCACAGCCAAGGTCGACAATATTGCTAAAGTCGCCTTTTGGGAAAAATTGTAATAATGCTCTTGCACCAATATCCAATTTATTCGCTGCAAATACATTGCTGAAGTTATTGAGTTGGAGTTGATATTCAGGGATCTCCCAATGTGTGTTGTTGGGGGCATTTCTCTTTGTACCGTCAGTCACACAAGTGATCACTCGGCATTTTTTCCAAGCCAAACTTGCACTTGCCTCACCAAGTTGTTGCTTAATAAGCTCGATCACCGATTTATTGATATTCTTAGCTTTAGCGGCAATCAGTACTTTCGTTTCTTGTTTTAGCACCTGCGACAATCGACTTAGCTGGTGGGCGAAGTAATTCAGGTTTTTAGGGAGCTTCATTAATACCAAGTCGATATTTTCTGGCAAATCTTCACGACTGTTTAGCCATTCAATGTTGTCTTGAACAAGCTGGTTAGCTTCGAGGTTCGCGATGGTGCCTAATTGACTGGTTTTGTTATCTGTTTCAACAAATAATGAGGTTTGAGGAAATTGCTGAGTCAATGCGCACGTAAGTGCACCGAAACTGTCATTAATAATAGCGACCTTGCTAAATGCGAGTTCTGATTCTAACAACTGCTTAAGCAAATATTCATCGGCAGCATCCCACGCTTGTAAATTGGCATTGGCAAACTGAGGGTAGCGATTTAGAGACAGAGATAATGTGCGATCCGATAAAGCGAGGTGCATAACATACTTCTTTTAAATGAACAGAAAAGTATTATCTCAAAGAATGTGGCTGAAATTAAATAAGTTTCTGAACCGCTAACTATACTTAAAGTAAATTTAGATAGTAGGTGTATGATTTTTATGAAAAACAAAAAGTCTCAAGGGTTGGCGCTTTTATTTATCGCTTCATTAGTTATGGTCAGTTGGTATGTATTTGGGGTTCTTATGATGGATTTGGTATGATCCGCCTAACACATATTTAATATTTGGATTTTGTGCAACAATCTCTAGCGCTTGAAGGCTCTGAGCTTCCAGTCAAAATTGTTCGACGTTACCTTACAAATAAACAGCGGCAATTATTGTTAGCTGAAGCTGAACGCTATCCTTTTTCTTCCCCGCAAATTGAAGTTTTTGGAAAGGTGCATACCATTCCACGCAGCCAAGTATGGCTTGCTGATGACGGTTGTGATTACTTGTACTCAAAGAAGTTAATAACCGCACAACCTTGGTTTCATTACGTTGCTCGATTGAAAGAGCAACTCAACACTCAGTTTTCTCAAAACTTTAATGGAGTATTAATCAATCATTATGCTAACGGACATGAGCATATGGGGTGGCATAGTGATGATGAGCCAGAAATTGTAGTTGGCAGTGACATCGCTTCAGTAAGTATTGGGGCAAGTCGTGATTTTGTGTTAAAACATAAAACGACTCATCAAAAATACACCATTTCCCTTGAATGTGGTGATTTACTGATCATGCCAGCAAGTACTCAGTCAGACTGGCTGCATGCATTACCGAAACGGTTAAAAGTGACTGAGCCAAGAATTAACTTTACTTTTAGACAAATCATTTCTGACTACCATTAGAGGGCGCTCTCAATTAAAGATTTTTGATTTGTTACTGCCTAAAATTTGCAAAATCAAGGCACGAAGATTGAAGTTTAGTGAACTAAACGAAAACTGAAGTAACACAGAGTTTACAAATTTTAGGCGTAACCCAGAGGGCTGCGTTCCTTTTTTGTTTAAACTTCGTTGTCAAATGTTTATGTAGATTAACTACACCTCACACTTTCCGCCTTGTTTAACCTAAAAAATAACAGCAGCAAATCAAAAATCTAATTGGGATCGCCCTCTAAAAATTTGTGCTTTATCACATCGTTTCTGTTTGCTTTATGAGATAAAGAAAGCAAGCAAAAGGAGAATATACGATGAAAGTCAGTGTGATAAGTACGGTAAGCGGTCTTGGCGGCAGTAATGTTGTAACTGAACTTGCACAAGAAACACGAGAGTTGGGCGGACATTGGCAAACCAGTAAAGTGATAACACTTGCCGATCACTTCACCGCGTTATTTTTAATCGTGATTGAGGAAACTCAACTAGCCGAGTTTAAACAAGCCATGTCACGACGCTTTTCGGAACTGCGCTTTGAATACTCAGCCCCTAAAATAGAAGCCACCATTTTTAGTGATCCCATTTCAGTAACCGTGCACTGTGTCGACAGGGCGGGATTAACAAAAGATATCCATGAATTGATGCAAGGGCTGGATTTGGATGTTGAGCAATTTAGCTTTTTTAGAGCCCCCGTTGCTCTGGTCGGAGACTCAGTATATCAAGCCAATATTCAGATGCGATTGCCTTCAGATCTCAGTATCGAAAAGCTCACTGAGAAATTTGAAGAACTCGATCCTGCTCTAAGGTTATCTACCCTAGGTTGATCTTTGTCATATCAAGCTTTAATCTGCTTGCATATTGTTTATGCGAGTAGAAACTATGCCCCAGAAACCGATAGGGCCTGTAGCAGCAAAAATTACCGAAAAATTAACACAGGCCTTTACTCCTCATTACATCGATGTGTTGAATGAAAGCAACCGTCACAATGTGCCTCCTGGCTCAGAAAGCCACTTTAAAGTTGTTGTAGTTAGTGATGAATTTGATGGCAAGAGATTGATCGGTCGACACCGCCTAGTTAACCAAGTGTTAGCAGAAGAGCTCGAATCAGAAATTCACGCATTATCCATTCACACTTATACTCAACAAGAGTGGCAAGAAAGTGATGATGTACCTCGTACACCAAACTGCAGAGGCTAAGCATCTTTGATAAGGGAGGGGACAGATGGAACAGTTAGAGTTTTTTGATGTCCCCAGCCCATGTATTAATGTTTGCCAGTCAGATAATCGCGGCTATTGTAAAGGCTGTTTTAGAAGCCGAGATGAACGCTTTCACTGGCAGCAGTTCGACGATGCCAAAAAAATCGACATCATTCGCCTATGTAAACAACGCAAACGACGTTACCGTTACGCTCAATATCAAGCCTATAAAGCTCAACTACGCCAAGAAAAGCAGCAAGCCGATACTAATCAGAGTTTTGATTTTGGTGAGTAACCTAAAACTTACTATCTCTATTGACCTCGAGCTGAGGTAGAAACTGATTATACGCTTGTTAGATCTAAAACCTTGCTTTTGCCTTTTTCTTTATACTGTTTGAAGAATTCATCCGTCGTTTTTTGTTGTTCCTCTGATTGATATGGTGCTGTAGGTATAGGAATAGCCAAAGAATCCAAATCACCTGTTAATCTTGCAATTTTAGCTTGAGTCACTACTAATACATTATATTGCTGCTCAATTGCTTTAGCTGCCGCTTTCCATTTTCTAGATAACATATCCCCTGATTCAACTTTTACGTTTATTGGATTGTGAAAATGGGTGATTGGTTTTAAATCCCCAACACCGTCTGCGGGTAACACTTTTACTAAAAAACTCTTTTCCTGAGAGAAACCCTCACCAGTGCACTTTAATTTCAGCTTGATTGTTTGCCAATCAGAATATTTCAAGTTTAATTGTGCTTTTATAGCAGGAAGGGCTGTTTCACTGAAATCCTCCAAAGAACCATTGCTTGGATTAAAGTTGCACACACGATCAATTATATTTACTTTGGATATCGGCTTTACGTCAGTGGCCATAATACTAACTTTGGTTTTGAAGTGTTGTATTTATGTAATCAAAATTAGTGATTTTCTGCCAGTTAATGTTTCTTCATTAATCTTTCATTGATTGGTGAAGTTTAAATTGACAAATTGCCTTTTGAAAAAAATACAATTTGGAAACGATTAAGTACAAGCTACATAGATTGATCAAAGCCTGAGCATTCCCAAATTTGTTTAACTTTCGTATGCTTGAAACCGCGAAAGTGATAACAACGAATAGAAGGACACACCAATGAGCCGCCCTCATTTTAACTGGCAAGATCCATTGAATCTTAATAGCTTACTCACTGATGAAGAACGAATGATCCGAGATATGGTTCATGAATACGCTCAAGATAAGTTAATGAGTCGTGTATTAACCGCAAACCGTGAAGAGCGTTTTGATCGTGAAATCATGAACGAGCTAGGAGAGCTGGGCTTGTTGGGGGTGACTCTACCTGAGCAATATGGCTGTGCTAATGCTAACTATGTAAGCTATGGCTTGATTGCCAGAGAAGTTGAGCGTGTAGATAGTGGTTATCGCAGTGCCATGAGTGTTCAGTCTTCATTAGTCATGCATCCTATTCATGCATACGGAACCGAAGCACAAAAGCAAAAATATTTACCCAAGTTGGCTACTGGTGAGTGGGTGGGCTGCTTTGGTTTAACTGAACCTGATGCGGGTTCGGATCCTGCGGGGATGAAGACCAGAGCCGAGAAAATTGAGGGGGGTTATCGCTTAACAGGTAGCAAAATGTGGATTACCAACTCGCCTATAGCAGACGTATTTGTTGTTTGGGCAAAGCTTAATGGCGATATTCGAGGCTTTGTTCTCGAAAGGGGCATGAAAGGGTTATCAACGCCAACGATTGAAGGAAAGTTCTCACTAAGAGCTTCCATTACGGGAGAAATCGTAATGGATAACGTTGAAGTGGGGGAGGATGCTATTTTCCCTGAAATCTCGGGATTAAAAGGTCCATTTGGTTGTTTAAACAAAGCGCGTTATGGCATTGCATGGGGCGCGCTTGGCGCGGCTGAATTCTGTTGGCACGCCGCAAGACAATATGGTTTAGATAGAACTCAATTTGATAAACCTATTGCCGCAACACAATTATTCCAAAAGAAGCTGGCTGATATGCAAACGGAAATCACCACAGGCTTATTCTCTTGCTTACAAGCAGGGCGATTGATGGACCAAGGCTCACTTCCCGTTGAAGCCATATCGCTCATTAAACGAAACTCTTGCGGAAAAGCGTTAGATATTGCTCGCATTGCTCGTGATATGCATGGTGGTAATGGTATTGCCGATGAATTTCATGTGATACGCCACGTCATGAATTTGGAGTCGGTGAATACCTATGAAGGCACCCATGACATTCACGCTCTAATATTGGGAAGAGGACAAACGGGTTTACAAGCTTTTATGTAGATTAAATTGCCTTAATCTTGCGAGATTGAGGCTCAGTTTGCGTTAAGGTCATAGCCAAGTTTGTTATTAGGTAAACTGGCTATGAAACTCTCGTCTACACTCTTTGTCATATTGCTTTCTAGCTACTCTGGCTTTGCATTTTGCAAAGCCTCTTGCGCTACTAAAAAAGACCAAATCATTGACCAACCCGATGTGAAAGTATGGAAAACTCGCCTTTGTCGCCGAGGAGTGATTGATTACCATACTCACAAGAATGCTCGAGTTATTATCTCGTCTGAAAATGCCATTCTCAAAATTCTGTACAGAGACGGAAGCTATGAGTTAATTAAGCTTCAAAAAGGCATGCCAAAGTATTTAACAAAGCAAGAAGGCCAAAAGCCTCATGAAGATATCAATGTGAGTGGTCATAATCTTGATTTAACAGTAATTGACCTTGAGCCACACACAGTCTGAGTTTGTTAAATTAAAGTTGAATTAGCATAAATTATCCCCACCTATATTTTTATAATGGAATTATAGGTGCGGATATGGATGAATTGATTTCAAGGTTTACAGAGCTAACGGCCTTTCACTTGTTTGCTGTAGTGTTACTTTGCAGCATTGGCCTTTGGGGATTATTCAAAATTGTAAAATGGGCGAAAGGTATGCCGAAAGCCGCTTTTTTAGTTCTTGCTATTTTTCCTTTAATTTCAATCTTCCCAATACCACCCCCAGCGTTTAAAAATGTTGAGAAAGCCAAAATAGAGCAACGAAAAAATAAACAAAATAATGGTGATTCAGGGGATGAAAACTAACTTATAAGTGGAACAGCGGTGGAACAGAAACGGAATGATTTTAAGTTTTTTGTTATTTTTCAGCTGCTTAGGTTGAGAAATGGTGGCCCCTCACAGACTTGAACTGTGGACCTATCGATTATGAGTCGAGTGCTCTAACCAGCTGAGCTAAGGGGCCATTTTTAAGTGGTAATGAATACTACCAAAGCGAAAAGAAGTATACGAACTTTGTACGCGCTTGTCATCTATGAACTGATGAGAAATTCAGCAAACAGAATCAACTGGTTAGCCTTTATTCAGAAAAGTGGTTTATGCCATCTTCTTAATTGGAAGCATTAGAGTGAGATTTGAATGTAAGGATAGAGTTGCTCTGGGATTATGGATAAACTCCACGGCTTCAGCATCTTCATCAATTTCGTAACTTTTGTCGAAAGCTTCTTTATAGAGTGCTTCCCAGCACGCAATATAAGTCGATGTATCTTTAACTTTTACATGGCAAGTTAGGTATTGTTGATGAGGAATACAGTGATTAGCTTCAGTTTCTGTGGTTTCATAGCCTAATTTATAAATAAATTCGAAGTTATCATTGTTAATTGGGGTGACGGTAACAGCAATTTCTGAGTCCTTTGGTGCGAAGTTGTCCCAACTCGCGATTATGCTCTGAAATCGATAATCACTAGAGTTTTTTAGTTTATAGAATTGTTTATCGATCACGGATATTGAAAAATCTATCGTTTGGCTAAGTGCTTGTTCAGAAGAGGTGTCATCGACTACGTGCTCTACTTTTTTCCTCAAAATTTCGTAATTTTCAGTAATGTCTTCTTGGCGGATCTCTTTTGCTGTTTTTCCAAAGTGCTTTTTTAAGATTTTTGCTAAGGATTGAACGGTTGAGAAACCTGCATCTAATGCGATGTTAGTAATCGTTTTTTCTTTGGCAAAGTAGAGTTCAAGTAGAACTTGTTTTAGACGTAAGCGCCTGTGATATGAGGCTGGTGGCTCTCCCATTACGGCTTTGAATATTGAATGGAAATGGGTAGGAGAAGAGGCACACTGCTTAGCGATATCTGGCCAATAAAGAGGCTTAGATAAATCTTGATGCATTAATTGAATTGCTTTTTCGAAACGAGCTTTCCATGTTTCTGAAAGTGAAGCAATGAGAAGTTCTTCATGAACTAAGTTATTAAATTGCATATTCGAGTCACTAAAGTGGAAGTAGCAGTATATTAAACGGCATTTTTTATAAACACCAATGAAAAAGCCCTGATTGGATCAGGGCTTTTAGAGAGTTACTTCATAAGTAAGATTATTGATTATTCATCTAAGAATGATTTCAAAATCTCTGAACGAGAAGGATGGCGTAGCTTACGCAGTGCTTTGGCTTCAATCTGACGAATACGCTCACGGGTAACGTCAAACTGTTTGCCCACTTCTTCTAGTGTATGGTCGGTGTTCATGTCGATACCAAAACGCATACGCAGTACTTTAGCTTCTCTTGCTGTTAAGCCTGCAAGTACTTCGTGAGTGGCATTTTTCAAGCTCTCGCCTGTTGCGCTGTCCAGTGGTAGCTCGAGGGTGGTGTCCTCGATGAAATCACCTAAGTGCGAATCTTCATCATCACCGATTGGGGTTTCCATGGAGATTGGCTCTTTAGCAATTTTTAGTACCTTACGGATCTTATCTTCAGGCATCTGCATGCGTTCAGCGAGTTCTTCCGGCGATGGTTCACGACCCATTTCTTGAAGCATTTGACGCGAAATACGGTTCAGCTTGTTAATGGTTTCGATCATGTGTACCGGAATACGAATGGTACGTGCCTGATCTGCAATCGAGCGAGTGATAGCCTGACGGATCCACCATGTAGCGTAAGTCGAGAACTTATAACCACGGCGGTATTCAAACTTATCTACCGCTTTCATCAGACCGATGTTACCTTCTTGAATAAGATCCAAGAATTGTAGACCACGGTTGGTGTACTTTTTCGCAATCGAAATTACAAGACGCAGGTTAGCTTCAACCATTTCTTTTTTCGCACGGCGAGCTTTCGCTTCACCGATAGACATGCGACGGTTGATGTCTTTTATTGCCGAGATGGCGAGACCTGTTTCTTCTTCAACGGCAACCAATTTACTGATGCAGCGAAGTACGTCTTCTTCAACTTTTTTAAGACCTTCTGAATAGGTTTTTCCTGAATTTAACTCAGTCAAAAACCATTCTGTTGATGCTTCGTTACCACCAAATACTTTGATAAAGTTTTTCTTTGGCAGTTTAGCTTGTTCGATACATAGCTTCATGATCAGACGTTCTTGAACACGAACTCTGTCCATCATGCTGCGCATGCTTTTTACTAGTGCATCGAACTGCTTAGGAACAAGACGGAACTCTTTGAACAGTTCACCTAGTTCAAATAAGCATTTTACAGACAAGTGATGATCACGGCCTTTTTCGGCAATAGTCGCTTGACCAATATCAAACAGTTTTCTCAGTTCCGTGAAGCGCTCTTTGGCCTCTTCAGGATCTGGACCTTTGTTTGCATCATCTTCTTCGTCTTCATCGTCGTCCTCATCGTCCAGTTGTTCGTCAGTCAATTCTGAACCAACGTGAGTAGCGGTTGGAGCGACGTCATCTTCGTCAGGGTTTACAAATCCAGAGATTATGTCTGATAGGCGAATTTCTTCGGCTTCGTATTTATCGAACTGCTCAAGGATCATGGCGATCGCTTGTGGGTATTCGGCTACCGAACCTTGAACGGTATTGATCCCTTCTTCAATTCGCTTGGCGATGACAATTTCGCCTTCACGGGTCAATAGTTCAACTGTACCCATTTCACGCATATACATACGAACTGGGTCAGTAGTACGGCCAATTTCACTTTCAACAGTCGCTAGAGCTGCAGCGGCTTCTTCTGCTGCATCTTCATCGGTACTGTCTTCAGACATCATTATTTCATCGGCATCCGGTGCTTCTTCAAACACGCGAATACCCATGTCATTGATCATCTGGATAATATCTTCAATTTGATCAGAATCGACCATATCTGCAGGTAAGTGGTCGTTCACTTCTGCATAAGTCAGGTAACCTTGTTCTTTACCTTTTGCAAGTAACAATTTGAGTTGCGACTGTGGAGTATGATCCATAGATATCATCCAAGTTTGAGTAAACAGTTTACGAGGCGAAGCGTTGAATTGTTCAGCGATGCTGTATTCAACGCAAAGCGTCAATTATAACCTTACGCACTACCTTGTGCTAGAGGTATGAACAAGAATTTACTTGTTTATCCCCTTCATTATGGAGATCAGCTTTTGAAGCTGTATCCTTTCTTCCTTGGTGTGGCTTTGTTTCAAGCTGAGTTCTTGATATCGCTGTTCGAGATATTGGTTACTTAACCAGACAAGCGATTTTTTAAATTCATGCTTGAGTTTGTCAGTAGCGACTTGATGTTCCCAGGTAGACAACTTTTTGACCGTCTCGAATTGAGGTTGCTGACGAAAATGCTCAAGCAGTTGGGCAGATGTCATCTGAGTATTACGAGTCAGATCCAATAATTGGATCAATAAATCCAGTCCGGGCATCGAAAGATGTTGTAAGGCTGGTTGTGCTGGTAAATTATTACCAACATCTGGGTGTTGTATGATCAGGCTTATGGCGAGTCTTAATGGTGTTCCTCTGCCTTTTAAACCTTTAGCACCCAATGGATTGGCTTTCGCAGCTTGCGAATTAAAGCCAAATTTCTTTTTAAGCTCATCGCTGCTATTAAGCCCAAGTTTATGGGCTAAATTTTCCAGCAATAAGTTTTGTAAAATTTCATCTTTAACTTTTTCTATAAGAGCAATGGCTTGCTTTACAAGCGTGCTTTTATCACCATCTGCTTCTTCAGTTAATTTTTCAAATAAAAAAGTTTCGAGTGGTTTGGCTTGGTCTATGTGTTGTTCGAAGGCTTCTTTACCGATGTTTCTTACGGTTGAGTCTGGGTCTTCACCTTGTTCTAAAAACATGAACTTAAGCTTGTCACCCGGCTTAAGTAGTGGCAAAGCCGTTTCTAGGGCTCGCCAAGCGGCTTCTTTTCCTGCTCTATCGCCATCGTAGCAGCATACCACTTCTCGGGCGCTTCTTTGTAATAACTGTAATTGCTCTGCTGTGGTTGACGTTCCTAAAGAAGCGACAGCGTAATCGACCCCATATTGTGCAAGGGCAACTACGTCCATATAACCTTCGACAATTAAGGCTCTATGTGGGTTCCGGTGTTTTAATTTTAATTCATAAAGACCATATAACTCATTGCCTTTATGGAAAATTGGGGTTTCCGGTGAGTTTAAGTATTTTGGTGTACCTTCACCAAAAACTCGACCGCCAAAGCCGATGACTCGTCCGCGACGATCGCGGATAGGAAACATGAGTCTGTCTCGAAAACGGTCATAACGTTTACCGTTATCGTTGGCGATTAACATTCCTGCGGTAAGCAGTTTTTCTTGTAATCCTTGGTTGTCTCGGTAACGACTGAGCAAATTATCCCAACCGTCTGGCGCAAAGCCAATATTAAACCGTTCTACAACGTCAGAAGATAGACCTCGATATTCAAGATAATTTTGTGCTTTTTCTTTATCTGAATGTTGGCGAAGCTGTGCCTGATAAAAGTTACAGGCTTCTTCCATTAATTGGTAGAGATCTTTACTCAGAGCATGGTCAACCTTTGGTCCTCGACCTTGCTCTTTTGGTATTTCAAGCCCAAGCTGTCCGGCTAAATCTTCTATGGCATCGACAAACTCTAAGCGGTCGTATTCCATGACAAAGTCAATGGCATTGCCGTGAGCGCCGCAACCAAAACAATGATAAAATTGTTTGTCTTGACTGACGGTGAAAGAAGGTGTTTTTTCGCTATGGAAAGGGCAGCAGGCCGAGTAATTCTTACCCGCTTTTTTAAGTGGTACTTTACTGTTGACCAGTTCGACGATATCAGTTCGAGCAACTAACTCATTGATGAAATCGCGTGGTATTGGCATAGTCTCACTCTTTGCTGGTTTTGCCTCTGGTCGAGGCTTAAACAAACAAGCCGCGCAGGTGCACGGCTTGTCGTAACGTTATTTAGAAGCCACCAAAAGAAGGCTTCTGCGGTTTACTTCAATTGGGCTCTAACTTGAGCACCAGCAGCACTCATATCAGCGCGACCTTGAAGTTTACCTTTTAACGCTCCCATTACTTTGCCCATGTCCGCCATGGATGAAGCGCCAACTGCTTGAATGGTTTCAGCAATAATTGCGTCAACTTCTTCAGTAGTTAATGGAGTTGGTAAGAAGGTTTCTAATACAGAAATTTCTGCCAGTTCCACTTCGGCCAGTTCGCTACGTCCAGCTTGCTCGTATTGAGTGACTGAATCGCGACGTTGCTTCACCATTTTGGTTAGCACAGCTATTACCTGATCATCAGTCAAGCTTTCGCGGGTATCCACTTCAACTTGTTTGATGGCGGCTAATGCCATACGAATCGTACCAAGTCTTGCCTTTTCTTTGGCAATCATGGCTTGCTTCATATGGTCTTTAAGCTGATCTACTAGGCTCATAACGGATTAGTATAAACGTACGCGACGAGCGTTTTCGCGAGAAAGCTTCTTAGCAAGACGCTTTACAGCAGCAGCTTTTGCACGCTTACGTGCAGTAGTTGGCTTCTCGTAGAATTCACGAGCACGAACGTCAGCTAGAATACCAGCTTTTTCACAAGAGCGCTTAAAACGACGAAGAGCTACGTCGAATGGTTCATTTTCACGTACTTTAACGATTGGCATACGCCATCACCCCTTAGGTGTAAGTTGTATTGAAAGAAAACAGCTAAAAGCCGTAATCAATCAAGGTTGATTAAAAAATGGTTCGGAATTCTACACCCAGAATGTCGACTTTGTAAACCCCAAAACCTTAACGATCGCGAGATCTTTTTTCGATCGTGACATTGATGTTTCGATTTACTGGAGCAAATCAGTATCTAAAGGTAGAATTGTTCGCCTTTGTAGTCATTAAGTGTAGATGAAATGCGAGTTTTAGGTATTGAGACGTCCTGTGATGAGACAGGCATTGCTGTTTATGATTCAAATGCTGGGTTGTTATCTCATACATTATATAGCCAAGTAAAACTGCATGCTGATTATGGTGGTGTGGTACCTGAATTAGCATCGCGTGATCATGTCCGAAAGATCATTCCTCTTATTCGTAAAGCACTTGCTGATGCTGATTTAGCCATGAGCGACCTCGATGGTATTGCTTATACCAAAGGCCCAGGCTTGATTGGTGCGGTATTAGTGGGCGCTTGTGTTGGACGATCGCTTGCGTTTTCGTTAGGTATTCCTGCCATTGGTGTGCATCATATGGAAGGACACTTACTGGCACCTATGCTTGAAGAAACGCCACCTGAGTTTCCGTTTGTTGCATTGTTGGTTTCTGGCGGTCATACCATGCTAGTGGATGTAAAAGGTATTGGTGAGTACGAAGTGCTGGGTGAGTCGATTGATGATGCAGCAGGTGAAGCGTTTGATAAAACCGCTAAGTTAATGGGGCTGGATTATCCCGGCGGTCCTCGCTTAGCCAAACTTGCTGCTAGTGGTGAACCTGCTAAATATAAATTCCCGCGCCCTATGACCGATCGCCCAGGGTTAGATTTCAGTTTTTCTGGTCTTAAAACCTTTGCCGCGAATACTATTTCAGCAGAGCCTGACGATGAACAAACTCGCGCCAATATTGCTAGAGCGTTCGAAGAAGCGGTGGTTGATACGCTAATGATCAAATGTAAACGAGCGCTTAAACAAACAGGTCGTAAACGCTTGGTGATTGCGGGTGGTGTGAGTGCAAATACAAGATTACGCGAAGGGCTTACCGAATTAATGACAAGCTTAAACGGTGAGGTGTCTTATCCTCGCTCTGAGTTTTGTACTGACAACGGTGCAATGATTGCTTATGCGGGCACGCAGCGTTTAGTGGCAGGACAAACTGAAGGGCTAGAAGTCAAAGGTCAGCCACGTTGGCCGTTGGATACATTAGAAAAATTATAAAGCCTCATTTTATCTCAAGGCATTATAAACGAATGTATTTTATAGAGTGGGAAACGCTTACTTGAGCAAAAGCCAAAAGCGAATCCCATCATCTGTGGTTTCACTCTACAGGGTTATATTGTTTTAGCTGTTCTAGTATTTCAGAATGCAGCTCTCCTGCTTGTAATCTTTGGGCTAAGTTATCGGAAGAAAGGTGAGGTTCAAGTTTTTTAAGAAATTCGGAGAACTGTTTTTCCTGCTCCTCTTGGGGGACATCTTGGCTTTTTTGTGCCCAAAGCTTGAGTAGTGACATGGCTGCGTCAAATTCACTTTCATCAATAGCCAATGTAAACAGTAACTTCAAGTCGTCCTTGTTAATATTAACTGTTTTATTTCCTAATACTTCATCCAGAATCCGTCTTTTTTCATCGCAGTCATTTTTTATTAATTGCTTAAGTAAAGTCATTAGCCAGAGTGTATAAGCCGCTGGCTCCATACTCTTTTGGGTTTCTTCAATGAGAAACTCTATTTTCTGCTCATCTTGGGGGATATCTTGGTTCTTTTGTGGCCAAAGCTTGAGTAGTAACATGGCTGCGCCAAATTCACTCTCTTCTACAGCCAAAGTAAATAGTAAATTCACGTTGTCCTTTCCAATATTAACCGCTTCATTGCCTAATACAGCGCCAAGCATCCTTATCTTTTCATCACAGTCACTTTTTATTAATTGCTTAAGTGAAGTCATTAGCCAGAGTGTATAAGCCGCTGGCTCCATACTCTTTTGGGCTTCTTCAATGAGAAAGTCTAGGTAATCAGTGCTTTTTTGGACAAGAGCATACCCCAGCAAGGTACTATCACTTTCATCTTCAAGTTTTAAATCATAATGGTTAGTGCTTATAATTATTTTCCCTATGTTCGTTCTTTGATTTAAAACGGATAAGTGAAAAGGAGTGTAGCCGGATGCATTTTTAGCTTTAAGCAAGCTAGATTCAGAGCCAGCTTTTTGGGCATCTTGGAGTAAGAGTACAAATACTCTTTCTCTGCCATGAATAACGGCTTCATGAAGCAGTGTGTTTCCCGAAGCGTTCACAGCATCAATTTGTACACCAGTTTGTTCAGCTTTGTGGAGTAAGAGTTCAAATATAGATTCACTGCCATTGATAGCCGCCTCATGAAGCGGCGTGTTTCCCGCGTCATTGACGGTGTTAATAGGTGAGCCTGACTCAAGTAACTCTTCTACTACGTTTAGTTGATCACAAATCACAGCTATATGTAATGCTGTTTGCCCACGCTTTGATTCGGCTGATGAGAGTTCAGTGCCTTCAGGTAGATGTTCTGTTCCCTGTTGTTTTGTGTCTAACGCTTTTATTTCAGATAGAGGGTGAGTGCTTGTAACACAAAGATTAAAACCTAACCCTAACAGCCTTCTAGTTTCAGTGGTATCTCCTTTTGTAGCAGCAAGAAACAAATTTATGTCATAGCGACCATTAAGAATGTGCAAAACAGTATATGCCATACAATCATGTGGAGTTTGGTCAGGTGATGCTGATTGACCTTGATGGAACTCTAGCCATTGCTTACTTGTTGCACACCAATGAAAAGAGAAAGTCCATGATTTTCCATCTGAACAGTTAACCGTTGCGGAATGTGGACAATCTTTTAGTTGCCCTATTTGAGTAAATTGTTCAGTTAGATATCGGTCATTGTCGACTGGGTTTTGTAAAACAACAACTGAGCCATAATCGACTGCTTGCAATGTCCATTGCTTAGCTGCTTGGGTACTTTCTGACGCTGTCATAGCCATAATGGAGACTCTAGAAGGACGGAAACACCCGCTTAAACTAACTTGAATGCACTGAATAATGGCTTACAAGGCTGTTTGTTAATGGCTTTGGTTTTGCCCTAATTTATAGCAAATTCATCATTATAGTTCTTATGTGTTGACCGCTTTTTGCAAAGTTTCTTTTACTTCTTTTAGTTTTAAAAGCAAGTCTTCTGCATGTGGTTGTTGGATCATATCTTCCTGAGTTAGCCTAGTAACTATGTCTATTGGCTCTTCTAAGTCTTTAGTTTGGAGTGCTTTGTCTTTTGCAAAAAAATGTTCCAATAATAACGTTGCAACTTCAAATTCTTGGCTATTGATTGCCATAAGAAGCAAATTTGTTTGTTGATATTTTACAACTTCTCTTCCTTTTAATTCAGTCTTAACCATCATATTGGTTTTCTGAATTGTAAGTGTCACAGGTTTATACTCAAAAATCTTTTTAACCATTGCTGTTTTAACGTCACAGTTACTATTAAGAAGCTGTGATAGAGAATGAGTAATCCAAGACTTGAATTTATTTGGCTCCATTTTACGTTGCGCGAACTCCATAAGTAGCTCTATATGTTCAATGTCTCTTTCAATCAGGGCTTGAGCCAATATCAAATTACCGTTCACTGCTGTAAATGCTAAATCTGGGTTTTGTTCAAGTATTGCCTTTGTCATAGTCGTTCTTCGATGGTGAACAGATAAGCCAAGAGGGGGGAAGCCAAACTTGTTTTTTGCTAGCAATGCATTATCTGTATAAACCAGCGATTTATTTTTTGCGAGTAATTCCATGAAAATAGCTTCATCGCCTTCAATGACAGCCTCGTGAAGAGGGGTGTTTCCTTCCGAATTTACTACATTAATAGGTGCCCCAACGCTCAGGAGCTCTTGTGTTGTATGAAATTTTTTAAAAATGACAGCTAAGTGTAATGGCGTTTGCGATAGTTGATAACGCGGTACTAAGTGAGCATCTTCTGTTTCTATGGGTAAGGACAATTCCTGAGATGTGAATCTACACAGATTAACGCCTTTACACAGTACGGTTTTTAATTGCTCTAGTTCACCGTTAGCCGAGTGAATAAGTACTTCAGAGGAATGTAAGCCATTAAGAGCTTGTAGGATAGGAAATCTCGGGCTATCTGGAGATGTTGGTTTGAAAGGTTCTTTCTCTCCTTGATGAAACTCACACCACTGTTTGCTCTCTGGGCAGAACTTTACTACGAAAATGTCCTTTACTCCATCAGGAAACTCTTGAGTAAATTGATGGGGAGAAAACATTTGCAGCCCAGCTGCCGTGAATTGTTTTGTTAATGACTGATTGTCATTCGGGGCGTTTTTTAAACTTACTCCACCTTCGACATGTTCGGATAAAACTGTCCACTCTAGAGGTGGTACAGAAAATCTAACATTGAGCTCTGCCACACTGAATACTCATTACAAACTGAAAGTACTCTGTCAAACTAACTCTTTTCAACTGAATATAGGCTTACAGCAATTATTGCTTTCTTTTTAATTTGTTTCTTAGAGTAAATCGAGGTTCTTCACCTCTGAACAGGCGATAGATATTGTCTTTATGTCGAATGACAATCAGTATTCCAAGCATTGCCACTGGAATGGTAAATCGATCATCTAAATAATGGGTTAAGATAGGAGCCATAATCGCGGTAGCAATTGACGCTAAGGAAGAAAATCGTCCGATAATGACCACAAGTACCCACGTTCCCATTAAATAGAGTGCTAAGCCTTCACCAATAGGGGCCATTGCACCAAATGCAGTTGCGACACCTTTGCCACCCTTAAAGTCAAAAAAGACAGGGAAAATATGGCCAAGACAGGCCGAGATAGCAATAAAGCCTAATGATACTGAATCGATATTGAGCTTGTAACTGAGGTAGGTGGGTAGTGCACCTTTTAGCATATCAAAAAACAACACCAAAGCCGCTGCACTTGCTCCCCCAACACGAAGAACATTAGTGGCGCCGGGGTTTCCAGAGCCTTGAGTGCGTGGATCTGGTAATCCTTTCAGACGACATACCAGAATCGCTGAGGAAATCGAGCCTAATAGATATGCTGCAATTAGCATGGCACTGATTAATGCTATTTCGCTCAAGTTGGTTTCCTTACTCAGGTTAATGTATTATCACGCCTACAAATTACGGCCTAAAAATATAAGACCGGTTTCAAAATATAAAACGCCAAGAAGTCCTAGTGTAACAGTACATTTGTTCAACATGCGACTCTGAATTGCCAATTATATATTGATTTTTTTAAATCTCTTATCAGACCTGTACAGCGTGGAATTACTTTGATGGATAAAGTCCTCATTAAACAATTAAAAGTTGATACCGTTATTGGTGTTTATGATTGGGAAAAACAAATTAACCAGAGCTTATATCTTGATCTTGAGATGCAATGGAATATTGCTCAGGCCGCCCAAAATGATGATTACAAACACGCACTTTGTTACGAAACTGTATCTAATCGTTTAATCGAGTTAATAACAGAAAAGCCCATTGAATTGATAGAAACTGTTGCCCAGTTAGTGGCTGATTGTTTGATGTCGGAATTTAATGTTCCGTGGGTAAAAGTAACAGTAAATAAACCGGGAGCGGTTAAAGCTTGTCAAAATGTGGCTGTTGAAATCACTCGCCAACAACAAGATTAAGGTAACGGTGTGTCACAGATATACATCAGTGTTGGTAGTAATATCGAACCAGAAAAATATTTTCGATTAGGGCTGAGAGCACTTAAACACTATTTTGATGATTTTAGTTTATCATCCGTTTATCTAAGTGAAGCCGTAGGCTTTGGTGGCGATGACTTTCTTAATATGGTGATAGGGGCTAAAACCTCAATGACCGTTGAAGAAGTTGTGAGCATTCTTAAGCAAATTGAGTATGATCATGGTCGAGCTAATGATGCTAAAAAGTTCAGCTCCCGTACCTTAGATTTAGACTTGCTTTTATTTGATGATTTAGTTTGTCAGATGCCAGTGCGTTTGCCTCGTAGTGAAATCACCTTTAACGCTTTTGTACTTTGGCCGTTAGCGGAAATTGCACCAAACCTTGTTCACCCCGAACTTAATAAGAGTTACTCGAACCTCTGGCAAGCTTACGATAAGTCTTCTCAGTGTTTAAAGCCCATTGAGTTCGATTGGTAACATTAATTTTTTAGATTTAGTTTTTTAGGAAAACAGATGGATACGTTACACGTCATTATTTTAGCGATCATTCAGGGATTGACTGAATTCTTACCTATTTCCAGCTCAGGGCATTTAGTCTTAGCCGCACCATTATTTGGCTGGCAAGATCAAGGTTTATCATTCGATGTTGCGGTAAACACGGGGTCGTTATTGGCTATGGTCATTTACTTTCGTCAAGAAATTTGGCAAATGGCTAAAGCATGGACAACCAGTTTAGTCACTCGAAAACAAACGCCTGATAGTAAATTGGCTTGGTGGATTGTATTGGCTACTTTGCCTGCGGTTATTTTTGGCTATTTGGGTATGGACTTTATCAAAACTCACTTCAGAAATATTGAAACCATTGCTACGACTACGATCGTGTTCGGCTTGTTGTTGTGGTGGGCGGATAAAGTTTCAAAACACAAGCTTGATGAGTACCAAACGGGTTGGAAAAAGGCCTTACTGATTGGTTTTGCTCAAATGCTGGCTTTGATTCCGGGAACCTCTCGCTCAGGTGCTACTATGACAGCAGGGTTACTTTTAGGCTTAACGCGTGAAGCGGCGGTACGTTTTTCGTTTTTAATGTCGATTCCAGTAGGGCTTGGCGCGGCTATTTTAGTGACCAAAGATTTGGTTTCTTCACCCGAAGCGATTGATATTCAAGCTTTGACTATTGGTACCATCGTATCTTTTGTCGCCGCTTATGTTTGTATTCATTACTTTTTAAAAGTGATTGGTAAGATGGGCATGAAGCCATTTGTGATATATCGATTACTGCTCGGTGCAGCATTGTGTGGTCTGATCTTCCTTGGCTAACCGAAGTAAGGCTCGCTCTGTTTTTAGAGCGAGCTAAATCAAATTCCACTCCTACTTCTATTTTCTATAGTTTCTGGCAAGGTTATTTAAGCGATCATTAGCACGTTCAGCGGCCTGTTTATTTCGCTTGATGCTATTCATCATTTGCTCGTGCTGAGATTTCATATCATTGACTTGTGAACTGAGCTGATCGAGTTTTTGGTTTGTTGTATTGATGTGTGCTTGTAATTCTGCATTGCTGACACAGCCAGAAAGCAAGCAAGTTAAACCTAATGCTGAGATTATGAGTAATTTTTTCATTATTTGGGCGCTCCTGAACGGAAAGTGCCCATATGTTGCCATAGCTGGTCTTAGTCTCAATTTTGATTAGGGATTTTTCGTGGCTTTGTCAGCCTGCAGTCAGCTTTTTAATTTCTGCTATGCTCTCTGTTCTTTGCTTCTCTAACTCAGACTTTATTGCAGCCCCTTTGAACCCTGAAGCAAGGATATTTTGGATATCAACACTATTTGCTGCATTAAAGCACTCAATTAAATAGTTAGCTTGCGTGTATTCATGCTGTTCAAAGCCCGTTCTTCCTCGAATATCGGCATGACAAGCAATAAGAATCTGCGATACACGTTCAGGTTTACGCCAAGCGTCCATTTTATTAAAAAACTTCAGGACTGTTGCTGGCTTAAGCTCAAAAGCGTTATGAACATTTTGATGTAAATCGCTGACCAGTAACGCCAAGTCTCTATAGTTGTTTGGGACTCTTATGCGTTCACACATTTTTTTGATCAAAGGCATACCAAACTGTCCATGACCATGATGGCTGGGCCATTTGTCTTGTGGTGTAACACCTTTGCCAAGATCATGAACTAAGGCGGCAAAGCGGATTTGCTTGTCTTCAGTTAAGCGTGCGGCTTGTTCCAGTACCATTAAGGTGTGAACACCCGTATCGATTTCAGGATGCCATTTTTCTGGCTGTGGTACGCCAAACAATTGCTCAATTTCTGGAAATAAAGCCTTAAGTGCCCCGCAATCTTTTAGCACTTGGAAAAAAACTTGAGGTTGAGGATAAGACAAGACTTCTTCCAGCTCTTGCCAAACTCGCTCAGCACTTAATGCTTGTAATTCACCGGATGCTGAAAGCTCTGTCATTAATGCCATGGTTTCTACTGCGATTGAAAAACCAAGAGGTGAAAAACGGGCGGCAAATCTCGCGACACGTAACACTCTTAACGGATCTTCAACGAAGGCTTCAGATACATGGCGTAGAGTTTTATTCTTGATATCATCAATACCACCGTAAGGATCATACAATTGTCCTTGCTCGTCTTCAGCAATGGCATTGATGGTGAGATCTCGTCGAAGTAAATCTTCTTCAAGTGTTACGGACTGGCTAGCATCGACGCTAAAGCCGCGATAGCCAATACCTGTTTTACGTTCAGTTCGGGCAAGAGCATATTCACAATGGGTCTTGGGGTGCAAAAATACTGGAAAATCTTTTCCCACTTGCTGATAGCCGAGGCTTACCATTTCATCTGGTGTGCTGCCCACCACCATATAATCTTTATCTTTTACGGGGAGCTCTAAAAGAGCGTCTCTAACGGCTCCCCCGACAAGGTATATTTTCACAATCTTCTTCAACTTTAAGCGATATCTATCTAAAGCTTATCAGACAAAACTTTGACAACAAAAGCACTTAGCCGTAAGTTGTTGCCATATTTGTCGATTATTTAGTTTATTGGTATGTATAAAGCGTTTTTTGGTTTAAAGGATACTCCGTTTTCAATCGCTCCAAATCCTGACTATTTATTTTTGAGTGAGCGTCATCGTGAAGCATTGGCCCACTTGAGTTATGGACTTGGTGATACTGGTGGATTTGTGTTGCTTACAGGAGAAGTCGGAACGGGGAAAACCACTGTCTCGCGCACTTTACTAAAGCAACTGCCCGACAATACCGATACTGCGTTTATTCTGAATCCTGCGCTTACTGAACTGGAATTACTGGCGACCTTATGTGATGAGCTGAAAATAGATTATCCAGAATCTCCTACTTTGAAACAGCTTACTGACCGCATCAGTGAATTTTTACTTGAGAATCACGAAAAAGGTCGTAATACCTTAATGATCATTGATGAAGCTCAGCATTTAAAAGCTGAAGTATTGGAGCAGTTAAGGTTACTCACCAATTTAGAAACAGACACAAAAAAACTGTTGCAAGTGATTTTAATTGGTCAGCCAGAATTACAACAGTTACTAAAACGCCAAGAACTTAGACAGTTGGCTCAGCGGATCACGGCTCGCTATCACTTATTGCCACTAACTGAAGATGAAGTCGCGTTATACGTTCAGCACCGCTTAGAGGTCGCTGGACGTTATGAGCCGCTATTTACCCGAAAATCAATCAAAGCTCTACATAAACATTCTGGTGGTATTCCAAGATTGATCAATTTGCTATGTGAGCGCACCTTGATGGCGGGATACGGTCAATCTAAAGTACCGCTTGATCATCATATGGTAAATAGAGCCGCTCAAGAGATCTTAGGAGTAGAAGAAGTTGCGGCTCCCAAATACAAATGGCCACTATTGATAGGCGGAGCTTTGGTGGCAAGCTTTGCTGTGGCGTATGTTGGGTTTAACCATTTCCAATCACCACAGGTTTTTGAACCGTCAGTTGGGGTAGCTAAAACTCCTGAGCGTAGCGAGCAAGTAGATAATCCAATATTGACTCAGGCGATAGGTCAAAGTCGTGACATCAAAACGGCGTTTTCAGTATTGCTTGGGCTGTGGGGGAAAACACCCTATCAAAACCTTACTAGTTGCCAAGCCGCACAGGCACAACAGCTGAATTGTTATCAACAGCAAGGAGACTGGAAAACGCTACTTAGAATGGGATATCCAGCGGTACTTTATCTGAAAGATGAAAGTGGTCGTCCTTTTTATGGCGCTTTGGTTGCTGTGGATGATCATAGAGCATTAATTCAACTTGGTGAGCAGCAATTATGGATTCAGCAAAGTTGGCTTGATACTCACTACGATGGCACGTTTGAGCTACTTTGGCAGAATGTCGGAGCACCTGACAGTACGATTACACGCTATGCACCAATTGAGCAAATCCAATGGCTTGAAAATCAACTGGCCAATTATAACCACGAAAAACCAAGGGAAATGACGCACTTTGATGCACCGCTTATTCGAACATTAAAAGACTTTCAAAAGCAAAATGGGCTGTTAGATGACGGTATTGCAGGCAAGCAAACATTGGTATTATTAAGTTTGTTTGCTGAGCATTCTGGGCCAGATCTTTCTGCGGCTAAGGAGTTGTATTAAATGTCAATTTTGCTTGATGCGGTGACTAAAAGTAAGCAAAAAAATGCGCCGTTTGATCCTACGATTTCTCCACAACGGCAACTGGCATCTGTGCACTCGAATAGACAGCTTCCTTGGCACTGGTTAGGCTTAGGCACAGCTGTTGTCGTAGGTGCGATCGGTGCATGGTGGTTATTGCAGCCTAATGTTGTTAATCAAACAACGAAACAAGCAGAGCCTATCACTACTGAAGCTAAGCCCTCAGTGTCATCACAAGTTACTCTTGCTGGGAAGGTCGCTTTGCCTATTCCTCAGTCTTATCAAGCACCAAGCCAGCCAGTTAGCAATGCTCAGAACCCTCAATCCGCTCAAGCTTCAACCAATAGCTCAAGTCAATCACAAGCTGTTCAAACGGCTTCGACAACTTCAGAACCCAGACCGATTATTTTAGGTAAGCCTTTGGATAAAAACAGTCCTTTAGCGAGCGAATATGGGCCTGAACAGACCCAATCGGATTTGGAGCACGCTAAAGAACTAATGCTTGGTGCGAAACCTAATAATACGCAGGCGTTAGATTTGGAAGCGTTAAAACGACAAGTGGCGCTAGCGGCATCGGATGTGGGATTAAAAACAGATGAGCAGCATAAGCAAGATAAAGTCATCAATAACTTGAAACAAGAACTGAGTCAGGTTGAACATGAAAGAGCGGTCAATAAGCCTTTTTCGGATGATCCTAAATTAGAAGCGAATGCCAAAGATAAATATACTCAGGTACCTAAATATGGGGAATTGCCAGCTGGTGTTCAACTACAAGTACCTCAGTTTACTATCAGCGCGCACTTGTATTCTACTACACCATCACAGCGCCGTTTAAGTGTTGACGGAAAAGAGTTAAAAGAGGGCGACACCATAAAAGGTAAATTGAAAATTTTAGAGATCCGCCCTCAAGATGTCGTCTTAGGGATTAATGGTGAGAAGTTTTCGGTGCCTGCTGCTTAACCAAAAAAATACCGACCGACAACCAAAGTCAATCCATACCCCAAACTATAACAAATGAGTAAAGCAGGGAAGAACTTGAGGTAACTACCAAAAGTCAGTTCTTTCACTTTACTCATAGCGATAACACCTGCTGCACTGCCTATCACCAATAGTGACCCGCCAACACCGACACCATAAGTTAGCCCTAACCATTCTGGAGTCGTTAGGTTTGGGTCTGCTTTTAACAAGGCTGCCGTCAGTGGCACGTTATCTAATAAAGCAGAGAAAGTACCTGCTATATAGTTAGATACACTGGCACTGTGCTGGCTGTAAACTTGTGCCAAGGTATCGAGTACCCCAATTTCTTTTAGCATTCCCACTAACAGCAAAATACCTAAGAAGAAAAGTAAAGTGTCGAACTCCACCTGCCTGATGTATTCCAATATCTTGACTTCTTCTCGGTTAGATCGTGCCAAGCTGCCAAGCAAAAACATGATCGACAAGCCAGTTAAAAAAGTCAGTACAGGAGGAATGGCAAATAGAATATTTAATAGCATGGTTAATACGATGGTACTGAAGAATAAAATCGTAATTGCGACATCGATTCTGTTGTAGTTACTTTCAACTTTGGTGGTACTTACGGTTCCTTTTAAGTTGTATGAAAACATTGAGGACAGCAAGATAACACTAATGGCTGAAGGAATGATTAAGGTGACTAACTCTGACATTTTTACATGACCACTTAGGAAGATCATTAAGGTGGTTACATCGCCAGTGATTAAAGCCACTCCGCCTGAGTTAACAGCAAATACCACAAGCACCGCCATTTTTAATTTCACTTCAGAACTCAGGTTAAAGGTACTTAATAGACCTAATGTCACCAAGGTTGCCGTGACGTTATCGCAAAATGTTGAGAGGATTAAGGCAAACAAAGATACCTGTATCATCAATAAGCGAACAGATATTTGGCTGGGAAAGATTTTTTGAACGATCAGCTGGATCATACCTTTGGCATTCAAGTAAGCGACAAAGGTCATGGTAGACATTAAAAATAGCCATAAGGTGGCAATCTCAAGTAAGTTCTCATTCAAATCCTTAGTGATAATTTGCTGGTGGCTTGACGAACCTGCTGCAACAAATAAACACACCCAAGAAAAACAGCCTAAAAATAGAGTGGTTTTAGCTTTGTTTATTTTGGTGATGTCTTCAAAAATGATGGTGATTAACGCTATGACTGATAAAGCAATTAGAAAAGTGTTGAGCATTGACGGCTCCAAGTAGTCAATTACAGAAAGTGAGTTATAACTCACGTCTTAATTCATTATTTTTAAATAAAAAATAATACAGGTTGTTATTAAGTAATAGTGTAATTGAAACCGCTTTTACAAAATCATTTATGAAAAAGATTTCATGATTCAATAAGATTTTTGAATATTTTCCTAAGCGCAGGGATGTGTCTGCCTGTTGATAAGGCAGACACTGATAAAGGACTATAGTTGAGCAAACACCTTATCCGCTGCTTTAAGCGTTTTCTCAAGCATTTCATCATCATGTGCTGCTGATAAGAAACTTGCCTCATAAGCACTTGGTGCTAAATAAACGCCTTCTTCTAACATGCCATGATAGAAAGCTTTAAAGCGTTCAAGGTCGCACTTAGTGACTTGTTCGAAAGTCGTCACTTTCTCATCTTCAGTGAAGAAGAAACCAAACATAGCGCCAACATAGTTGATGGTCATTGGGATGCCATGTTTATCCGCTAACGCTTTAAACCCTTCGGCAACATATTTGGTTTTACGAGCTAACTCTTCATAAAGCCCTTCTTCTTCCAAGGCTTCCATTTGTGCTAGGCCTGCAGCCATTGCAATTGGGTTACCCGAAAGAGTACCGGCTTGATAAACAGGGCCAGTAGGCGCAATGTACTGCATCACTTCTTTGCGGCCACCAAACGCACCGACAGGCATACCGCCGCCGATGACTTTACCAAGGCAAGTTAGATCGGGTTTAACACCATAGTGAGCTTGAGCACCTGCTTTAGCAACACGGAACCCTGTCATGACTTCATCAATGATCAGCAGTGCACCGAATTGATCACAAATATCACGCAACCCCTGTAAGAAGCCATCAATAGGAGGAATGCAGTTCATGTTACCCGCTACTGGCTCAAGAATGATACAAGCGATATCTTCAGGGTATTCTTCAAACAAGGCTTTTACGGAATCTAAATCGTTGTAGATCGCCGTTAGGGTGTGCTTAGCAAAATCAGCCGGTACGCCAGGAGAGCTTGGCTGACCTAATGTAAGTGCGCCAGAGCCAGCGTTAACCAATAGACAGTCTGCATGACCGTGATAACAGCCTTGGAATTTTAGAATTTTGTCACGGCTGGTAAAGCCACGTGCTAAACGAATTGCACTCATGGTCGCTTCTGTACCAGAGCTCACCATACGAACTTGTTCCATAGAAGGCACCATAGACGTGACTTTTTCAGCCATGGTTATTTCAAGTTCAGTTGGTGCACCAAAAGATAACCCGTTTTCAACAGCGTCAAGAACAGCTTGGCGTATTTTAGGGTGGTTATGACCTAAAATCATAGGTCCCCATGAACCGACGTAATCAATATAAGCATTGCCATCAGCATCATAAATATAAGCACCATCGGCTTTTTCAATAAAACGTGGCGTGCCGCCAACGCCATTAAAAGCACGAACAGGTGAGTTTACTCCACCTGGGATGGTCTGTTTTGCCTGTTCAAACAGCGTATCAGAACGGGTCATATGGGGTTCCTTAATTAAGTCTATTATTTTCTTACATACCAATTAACTGGTAGCTCATGTTGCTCTAATTGAGAATCAACACCAAGCGTAAGCGCAAAAAGTGCCATGCGAATAAGCAGGCCATTATCAGCTTGACGGAAAATCGCCAAGTTTGGATTTGAATTTAGATCATCGTTCAGCTCGTTGGCTTCTGGGCGAGAATCACGAGGCAATGGATGTAAAATTACCGTATCCTGATGACAATGTTGAGCGTAAACTCTTTGGTTCAGCCTAAATTGTCCTCGATACTTATTAGCTTCATCCTGAGATGGAAAACGCTCTTCTTGAATTCGGGTTTGATACAAAATATCGGCGTTTTCAAGGTTGCCTTCAATTTTATCAACGATGTTGACTTTATGCCCTGCATTAACCACTTGGTCAACCACATGTTGAGGCATTTGCAACTCTGTTGGAGAAAGTAAGGTGAAGGTCACGTCATTATATAGGCTGAGAAGTTTAGAAAGTGAATGTACGGTGCGACCATACTTTAAATCACCCATCATAGCGATGTTCATACCATTGATGTCTTTGTGTTTACCTTTGAGCTCTTTTTCAATGGTAAATAAATCAAGCAATGCTTGAGTTGGATGCTCATTTGAACCATCACCGCCATTGATTACAGGCACACAGCTGCCTTTAGAAAAATCCTGCACAGAAAAGCTTTCTGGGTGACGCATGGCAATGACATCCGAGTAGGTCGCCATCATTTTGGCAGTATCAAACAGTGACTCTCCTTTAGAAAGTGAAGATGTGCCTGAGCCAACGGTTTCAGCAACATTACCACCAAGTAGATTGAATGCTGTTGAGAAACTAACTCGAGTGCGAGTGCTTGGTTCAAAAAATAGGTTACCTAAGATCGCACCGTCAAGAACTCGAGTACGTCTTTCTCTTAACGCATAGGGTTGCATACGTTGGGCAACAGAGAAAATGGTGTGGAGGGTATCCAAATCAAATTGGTTCACCGAGAGGATGTGGGATCCTTCTAATTGTGTCATCAGCCTATCTTCCAGTAGTTTGGGTACAAAGATAATTATTAAAGATATTGCTGAGCGGGTATGCTACCAGAATAGCGCCAGTTTTTATATGTTTTGAAGAGGAAAAATGAGGTCTTATTAACTGAAATAACTTTGATATTAGGCGTTATAAATTTTCTTTACCTATCTGCTTTTCTAGCATTTTCCAAGAAATTATACCAACGATTCTGGTTTCATCTTGTTCATAGATGGCCACTTCTCCAGCTTTTTTATGGCCTATGTGGTTATACACTTCATCGAGGGTTGCTGTATCAGGCACAAGGGCAATTTTTTGGGTGTCGATCTGAGTCATATCTTCTGCTGCTAGTGCTCCTAGATGATGAGTAAATGTTCCCTCACTCTTTTGACTGATTACGGTTGAGACAGACTTTTCTTCGTATATGGTTGGTGAAACCTCTTTTTCGCTCTCAATGATGATGAAATCCTGACTCATCACCGCTCTGACGCCAACTTTTTGTAAAGCTTGGTTTTTAGCGGGGACGAAATGTTCTAATCCCATAATATTCATTTGTTCGATAAATAATGACTGAGACTTCAGCACCTTAAATGCGACTAAGTAGGCGGGAGTGATCACAAACATGGCTGGTAAAATGATATTTGCATCGGGTGTCAGCTCAAGCAATGTTACCAGCGCAGCAAGTGGAGCACTTAATGTTACACCCATCATTACGGTCATTCCTATGGCAACATAAAGCCCATAGTACTGCGCGGTATCAGGAGAAATTAAAATACTAAAAGTGGCTAGAATTGCCCCAAATAAAGCGCCAATTCCAAATAGAGGACCAATGATTCCACCAGGGATACCTAAACCGAGCGCAACAATCGTGGCTAATGATTTAGCAATAAGCACAGTAGCTAAAATAAAAAGGCCCAACTGGTGATCAACTGCAGTATGAATAGCTAAGTCCATAGAACCTAGTGCCTCAGGGACAAATACGCCAATTAGAGCTGTAAGTAAGCCTGCCAATAATAGTTTTTTTCTTAGAGGCCATTGCTTGTTGATTTTGGTCAATTTAAGCAAACTTTTGCTAAAGAGAGCGACATAACAGCCTAATAAAATCCCGCCAATAAATAACAATGGATAGAGTGCTATGGGAAAATGAACTAAATCAATACCAGCAAACTCTTGGAAATTACCAAAGACTAAGCGGCTAGTAAGAGCACCAATGACAGCAGAAAGTAGAATAGGGAAGAAGTAATGCAAACGGTATTCACGAATAACGACTTCAAATACAAAAATTACCGCAGCAAGGGGTGAGTTAAACGTGGCAGCTATACCTGCTGCAATACCGCTGGCACAAATAATTCTTACGCTGTTGTCAGGCAAACGAAACTTCTCGGCCATAGCACTGGCGCTGACTGCTGCAATATGAATTGCAGGGCCTTCACTTCCCACTGAGAAATTAGTGACTAATGAAGTGAGCGCTTGAAAAAATTGACCAATGCCTGTTTGGAATGGAATTTTGCCGTAAAACATCTTGAAACGATGCATGACAAAAGCAATCCCCATACGTCGATATTGCTTTGCCGTTAAATGAGCGATGCCCCATATCAACAGAGCACCGAGTATAGGAAGATAAACTCGCCAATCAGTGAAGTCAGCATTAAAGTCATCAGTGGTAAGCCGAGTAAACTCAAAGGTGTTGGTTATTAGCCAGCGAAAAGAGATGATCACACCTGAGGCAAAGAGCGCAAAAAACAAAGCCAAAATACATAGAGGAATACTCAGTTTGGCTTCGGCTAATATATTCCGTAAGCCATTTGCCATATCTCTTAGAATCCCCAACATCGTCGATGTACTCAAAACCGATTTGTTAGGTGATTTCATTTGTGTAGTCTCCTAAATCCATGGAAACATGACTCAGTCAAATGCTTTCAATAAAATATAGTATAAAAGCCAGTTAAACATGACCTTTACGAACTTCTTTATAAATCATTTTCCAGCTGATCAATCCAACAATATTGTGAGGATCTTTTTGGTAAATGGTGATTTCTCCTGTACGCATTGGTGCTAGTAATTTATAAGCATCATCAAGAGTTGCAGTATCAGGTAGTATTTTCAAAGGGGCTGATGAGAGCATTAGCTCTTCAGAGTTATTATCTGAAGCTTGTAAAATGTGAATGTCACCATCAACTGTCCTTACCAGTACTTTTTGCTCATTTTCATGGGAAGTACTCATTTGTTGTAGTAGGCTTTCATCAATAACCTTGATTTGTTTTTCCATTACTGCTCGTACACCTCGTTTTTGCAACCCTAAGTTGAGAGGCGGAACTCGGTAACCTAGTCCCATCAAGTCCAATTGCCTTAGTAATATTGATCGGCAATTAAAACCTTGGAATGCCAATAAAAAGGCTGGGATCATTACGAACATGGCAGGAAGAAGAATATTCGCGTCATTCGTGAGTTCTAAAAGCGCCACTAATGCCGCTAAAGGTGCGTTTAAGCATACGCCCATCATAACTGTCATGCCGATAATGGTATATAAGCCAACATAAGGTGCACTTTCAGGAAATAAATAGACATTGATTCCGGCCAAAATTGCTCCGAGTACAGCACCAATTCCATAAAGAGGGCCGATAAGCCCACCAGGAATTCCGAGCCCAATTGCGCTTACCGTTGCTATGGTTTTTGCAAATAAAATAGCAAATAGAAAAGTGAGGCCAACTGAATCGTCAATTGCAGTAGTTATGGCTAATCCATCACTGCCTAATGCTTGTGGAACCATAATTCCAACGGCGGTCGTGATAACACCAGCTAACAGCAATTTGGGAAATAAAGGCCACTTTTGGCTGATTTCAGTTATTTTCAGTAACGATGAGTTCAATAGTGCAGCAAAGCAGCCAAGTAACAAACCATCGGCTAATAACGTTGGGTAAAGACCTAGTGGCATATCATTGATATTAATTGCGCCGAATTCATGAATATCACCAAATACCAGCTGGCTACTCAGCGCACCGCAAACGGCAGAAATTAAAATGGGGAAGAAGTAATGAATTCGATATTCTCTAATGATCACTTCAAATACAAAGATCACCGCCGCTAAAGGAGCGTTAAAAGTTGCGGCAATACCAGCTGCAACACCACTGGCGCTCAGAATCCTGACACTGTTGTCTGGAAGGTTAAACTTTTGCGCTATGACACTGGCGCTAACCGCACCTAGATGAATTGCTGGACCTTCTCGTCCTACAGAGAAATTAGTAGCAAGTGCAAATAGTGCTTGTAAAAATTGACTTGGGGCCGATTGAAGTGGGATTTTTCCATAATGTAACTTGTATCGATGCAGTACATAGGCAATACCCATTTGCTTATATCGACGAGAGGCAAGACGAGCAGTAAGCCAAATAAGTAGGACACCTAATAAAGGCAAGTAACTGCGCCAATCAGCCAAATCAGCTACAAAGTCTGAATGTCTCAGTTCAGTGATTTCGAATGACGTTTGTAACAGCCAACGGAATAGGATGATGACACTTGAAGCGACAATCGCAAAAGCTAATGCTAGGAGGCACAATTGAACGTTGGTTTTGCTTCCTGAAAGCAAATCCCTGAAGTCGCTAGAAAAATATTCCAAAGCTTTTGAACAACTTTGCGTATTCAGCAATTTTTTTATTGTAGAATGCACCTATCCAATGGCTCCAAAGGGTAATAAAAATCATGTCGAGATCGGAACGCAGGCAAGATCGCTTGCGAAAATTTGAACAAAATTATTTTCCCATAAATCGCTATGTATTTTTAGTGGTTTTATTGGCTTTTGTGGCGGGGGGAGCAAGTTATTTTTATTACGAACAACTTTCACCTGTTCCCAAACAAGGAAATGCTGAGATTAAAGAGCTCAAAAATAAATTAAATACTCAGTCTCAAGAGTTGGCTCAACGTAATTTAGAGCTCAGTATCGCTCATCAATCGAACCAAAATCTACGAAATATGTTTGCAAAAAAGCAGGCATCACAAGCCGATATAGAAAGAGAATTGGCGTTCTACCGTAGCATCATGGCTCCAGAAACCAGTGCTCAAGGGATCAGTATTTATGATTTGAGGCTAGATAAAACGGTCGCCAGTGAAGGATATGAGTTAAATTTGATCTTAACCCAACTTAAAAAGCGTCGTTCTTCACTCACAGGTTATGCTGAATTGACACTTATTGGTGAAAAAAATGGCAAAGAGATCAAGCAATCTATCAATCAGCTGACAAAAAATGATTTCAAATTTCGTTTTAGATTTTTCCAATCGTTACAAGCTCGACTCGACTTACCTAAAGGCGTTAATTGGAAGCAATTACGAGTAAAAGTGAAAGTGCCAGCTAGTCGTTGGAGCAAAGCGGAAGAAACAGAGCGTAGTTTTGATATTAATAAATTACTTGCTGATCCTGAAGGTTCCCAATAATACTTGAATGAATTACTAAGGCATTAGATAATTAATAGAGAAAGTATTTAAAGAGGTAATCATGACGCAATTTACTGATGCTGCTGGAACAGTTGAAAAAGAACAGCCACAAGTGGTTCAACAAGAAACACAAGAACAACAAAGCAATGAACCGCAGCCAGAAAGCGATGCATTACCTATTCAATTTACTGATGCCGCAGCCAGCAAGGTAAAAGAGCTGCTAGAAGAGGAAGAAAACCCTGCATTAAAACTGCGAGTTTATGTTACTGGTGGTGGGTGTTCAGGATTCCAGTACGGGTTTACCTTTGATGAAAAACAAAACGAAGGTGATTTCACCGTTGAGAAGCAAGGTGTATTGCTAGTTGTAGACCCTATGAGTTTGCAATATTTGATTGGTGGGGAAGTGGATTATACTTCAGGCCTTGAAGGTTCTCGATTCTATGTGAAAAACCCGAATGCCACTACAACGTGTGGTTGTGGTGCAAGCTTCTCAGTTTAAATACCCCATCACAATAAGGCGCATTGAGCGCCTTATTCGTATCTTGTTCTAGGTTAAGTTATGGATAACACTTCAGCGCGAAATCGACTTCGTCATCAAATTCGCAATCAAAGACGTCAAATCTCTCAACCTCATCAAAAAATGTTTGCTGAGCAAGCCTCAGAAATACTGTTATCTCAACTTATTAAACAGCAATGTCAGTCTGTGGCTTTATATCTCAGCTTTGATGGCGAGCTTGATACTATGCCCTTGATACAAAAATTATGGCAATCTGGGGTAAAAACCTTCTTACCTGTATTGCACCCGTTTACTCAAGGGCATTTATTATTTCTGGAGTATCAGAACTCTACACCCATGAAGCTCAACAAATTTGGCATCGAAGAGCCTGAATTGGCTTGTAATAAGGTGTTACCTGTCGAACAACTTGATGCGATTATTACTCCATTAGTGGCTTTTGATGAGCAAGGAAATCGAATGGGCATGGGAGGAGGCTATTACGATCGCACTCTGGCTTATTTAGAGTCTAAACCGTTTTTAAAAGTAATTGGCTATGCTCATGAATGCCAGAAAGTGGATGCGCTTCCTATCGAAGCTTGGGATAAGCCTTTGTCGGCAGTGGTAACGGCACAAGCATTTTATCAATTTTGACAAGACCATAACTGTTACCTATACCTTATTCATTGCAGTAGCTGTATTAATAAGGAAGTATTAACATGGAACGTTCATTTGCCTCTAGGCTTTATAAAAGCTTAATAGCCCTCTCTCTCTCTGTTTTCATCGTAAGTTGTGGCAGTGACAACGATAAAAAAGTTGAAAAACAGCCTGTCGGTTTTATCTATACCACTACAAATGGTGAGGGCATCAACCAAGTAATGCAATTAAGCCGATATGATGACGGCACCTTAGGTAATGAAAAAGTGTACTCCACCAGTGGTAAAGGTGGTGCTAATGTCGGTGCTGGTGGTGATGCTCACGGTGATTTTGACTCACAAGGTGCAGTACAAATCATTGGTGATTATCTATTAGCAACCAATGCCGGTGGAAATAGTATTTCCGTTTTTAAGCTTAACAGAAGTACTGGTGATTTAGCCTTTATGCAAAGCGTTGGTTCTGGTGGTGAACGCCCTGTGAGTATTGGCTTTACTAAAAAAACAGAAAGTGAAGACGAGTACTGGGTCGTGGTTGGTAACCAATGGAATAACCCGAATATTCAAAAGTCAGGTGATGATATTGAAAGGTATCCAAACAATGCTTTCTTCGAGGGTGATTTAACCGCTGCCGATCCTTCTGATGCAGTAAGGAACATTGTGCTATTTAGCTTCGATAGCTCAAATGGTGCCTTAGTTCGTGATGATGGCGATTTTATGGATAGCTATAATCGTGAAAATGGTGGCCCAACAACAGTGACCTTTAGTGATGATGGCACTCGCTTAGCGGTAGCCACTTGGGGGATCGCACATTTCAGTACAGATACTCCTCTACTTGCTGAACAAAAACCAAGCCGCGTATACGTTTATAACTTTGATGCGGAAAATGGTGAAGTTTCAAACGTACGTCATTTTGAGAAGGAAGGCGTGGCGGGAACCATCGGCATCAACTTCGCTAAAGGTGTGAATGACGTTATTCATGCCAGTAACTTTAATTTGATTAACAGCTTATCTGATCATGGTCTTACGGTTTTAAAGGTGGCTGACACAGAAGTTACTATGATGGAAAGTGGTAATACAGGTGAAGCTAATCAACACGATGAAGCGTGCTGGACGGTATTGAACCCTGATGGAACACGTTTGTATGTTTCAAGCTTCGGTGCGAACGTGGTTACACCATTTTCGATTAACACTGACGGTAGCATGAACAAGACGCTTCCTTATGAAGCTCGTGGTGACAATACGCCAAGTGGTGATACCAAGGAAATGTGGGTATCGCCTGATGATAAGTATGTTTATGTGCTTGGTGCCTTTCAAACTTTCACCCTTAACCGCTTTAAAGTAACTGAAGATGGATTAGATTATCTAGATCAATACATCTATGAAGAAACTAAAGATGCTAGAGGTGACGATAGTGCAGGTAAGTACAACTTCCTTGGTTTAACGGGTTTTGACATCAAGTAACCCAATAATTAAACCTCTAGAGCCTCTGCTATTACAGGGGCTTTTTTTATGGCTATAAGTTAGAATCATTACAGACTCTATCTTTATTTCGACAATAATAAACTATGCAATTTGATAACAGTTACCTTCAATTAGGTGAACGATTTTTTGTAAAAACTCAATCTAAACCGGTTAGTAATCCCAAATTACTTTTATGGAATGATTCGTTAGATGAGCAGCTTGGATTGTCTGAATTGCAGGAGTCAAAGCGCGCACAGTACTTTTCAGGTAATGAGTTACTAGAAGGCTCTGAGCCAATAGCATTAGCCTATGCGGGTCATCAGTTTGGTCACTACAATCCTCAATTGGGTGATGGTAGAGCTCATTTACTCGGTGAACTGATTGATAGTGATGGCACGAGAAAAGATATTCAGCTTAAAGGATCTGGAGCGACACCATTTTCCCGTGGTGGAGATGGATTGTGTGCCATAGGCCCAGCACTGCGTGAATATTTAATGAGTGAAGCCATGTTTGCTTTAGGTGTTCCAACCACCCGCTGCTTGTCTGTGGTGTTAACGGGGGAGCCTGTTTATCGCCAGAGAGTACACCAAGGTGCAATCGTTACTCGAATTGCAAGCAGTCACATACGAGTAGGGACGTTCCAATTTATAGCGGCTCAGCAAGACAAAGCTACACTTCAGTCTTTGTGTGATTATGTGATAAATCGACATTTTCCAGAAGTTCAACAAACAGACGGTGATTCCATTTGTGCTTTATTTGAAGCGATTATGAATAAGCAAATTGAGCTTATTGTCGAGTGGCTGAGAGTGGGTTTCATTCATGGAGTGATGAATACTGATAACACTGCAATATCGGGAGAAACCATCGACTTTGGTCCGTGTGCCATGCTTGGAACATATGACCCAGAAACCGTTTATAGCTCGATTGATCGCCGAGGGCGTTATGCGTTTGGCAACCAAGCTAAGATTGCTCACTGGAACATGGCAAAATTAGCCGAAAGCTTGTTGGTGTTGGATAATGAAGTTTCCCGATTAGAACCACTTCAACACGCGTTAAATCAATTCCAATCCAAATTTGAACAGGCTTATTTTGCTATGATGTCGAATAAGCTAGGTTTATTGGAAACTCAAGAACAAGATAACACTCTGATTGAGAAAATAACTCAGGCCATGTACCAACAACAGCTTGATTACACGCAAACCTTTACTTTACTCACTCGTTCCCTAAATTGTGAAGAATCAGAGCAGAAAATAAGTAAGTCATTGGGTGATGCTTACTCAACTTGGTATCAAAGATTGAAAGCTAGTAATCACTCATTGGAGGATATTCAAGCTCATATGAGACAAGTTAATCCTGTCGTTATTCCAAGAAACCATCAGGTTGAGCAAGTGTTAGCTGAGTATGAAGACAATAATAATATTGAGCCGTTGTTGGCTTTTCTTAATGTATTAAAGCAACCTTATACTGACTCAGAAGTCAGTAAAGTGTATCAACAAGCCGACTCTGAATATGATGCTCAATATCAGACGTTTTGTGGAACCTAATATAAATTCTGACGCGCACCATCAAGAATATCGTAATAATCACCTTTTTCTGCGGTGAAGATATGTAATTTGATGGTACAGCCTGTGCCTCCATCAATACTGCCTAAAGCAATGCTGATCCAATCGTGTTTGTTTTTATCGATAGGATCAAAAAAGAGTGTAGAGCCGCACTTAGAGCAAAAACCGCGTCTGGCTTTTTCTGATGAATGATACCAGCTTAGATATTCTTCTCCTGCAATGGTTAATGAATCTAGCGGAACTGAAGTTGAAGCGAGTGCATAACCTGTAGATTTCCGACATTGAACGCAGTGACAAATTTCACCATCACCTAAAGGGCTGCTGGTGGAATAAGTGATGCAGCCACAAAGACATGATCCTTTAATCATTTTTACTTCCTAACGAACGCTTAGCTTTCGACAATAAGGTAACAATACCGACAGTGATCAAGCCTGCGATAACGCCAATTACGAGTTGCAATAAATGCGGCACAATAAACCAATCAAATTGAGTCAACTTCAAGAACTCAAGAACATGCAGGCTATGATCAACAATGCCGCCACCCACAAGAAACATGGCTAATGTGCCAATGATGGTAAGAATTTTCATTAATCTAGGGGCGGTATTCAACAGTGCTAATCCAAGCAGTTTTGCCCCTTTTCCTAACTTGCCTTGGTTGTGTTTTTGCAACAAATAAACACCACCATCATCCATCCGAACAATAAGCGCCACGAACCCGTAAACACCTATGGTCATCAAAAGAGCAATAATGGCGAGCGTAGAAGCTTGGGTGATCAAACTCTGCTCTGCGACAACGCCTAATGTTATGGCAATGATTTCGGCTGAAAGAACAAAGTCAGTCCGGATTGCACCTTTGATTTTTTTGACTTCATAAGCTTGGCGCTCTTGTTCCGTTTCAAGTTCAGGCTCATTTGAGTCTTCTGCGGAGGCTTTCTTTGAGGTGAGTTTGTGGTAAGTGCTTTCGATGCCTTCAAAACAAAGAAATAAACCGCCACAAAGGAGAAGGGGCATAATTGCCCATGGAATAAATGCGCTGATGAGAAGAGCGGCGGGAACAAGAATGCATTTATTTTTTAAGGAGCCTTTGGCGACTGCCCAAATAACAGGAAGCTCACGTTCTGATGCTACGCCTGATACTTGTTCGGCATTTAGCGCTAAGTCGTCACCCAAAACCCCCGCGGTTTTCTTTGCGGCGACTTTACTCATTACCGAAACATCATCCAAAATTGTGGCGATATCATCAAGTAGGGTTAGCAGACTTGCTCCAGCCATTGGTCATCCTTATTTCAAATGCTGATTTGTGGTTATCCTACTGACTCATCATTAGTTTATCAAATTCAGATAATGTTAAATCATCGACACTTTTTTGCATTAAGTGGCGTATAATATGTCGCAAAATCCATTGATTAAGCGTGGCGAATATGACCCAAGATGAAATGAAAAAAGCAGCTGGCTGGGCAGCTCTAGAATACGTTGAAAAAGATTCAATTGTGGGGGTTGGTACAGGCTCAACTGTTAACCATTTTATTGATGCACTTGCGACCATGAAAGCTGACATTGAAGGTGCGGTATCGAGCTCTGAAGCGTCGACTGAAAAAATGAAAGCTCTGGGTATTCCGGTGTTCGACTTAAACACCGTTGATAACCTTTCTGTGTATGTTGATGGTGCGGATGAGATCAATGGTCACATGGACATGATCAAAGGCGGTGGGGCAGCTTTGACTCGTGAAAAAATCGTGGCTGCAGTCGCTGATAAATTTGTATGTATCGTTGATAACACTAAAGAAGTTGATATTTTAGGTGAGTTCCCACTTCCTGTTGAAGTGATCCCTATGGCTCGTTCGTACGTGGCTCGTGAGTTAGTTAAATTAGGTGGTGATCCGGTTTATCGTGAAGGTGTGATCACTGATAATGGCAATGTGATTTTAGATGTGTATAACTTAAAAATCATGGAGCCGAAAAAGTTAGAAGAACAAATCAATAGCATAGTAGGCGTGGTAACTAACGGTTTATTTGCTCATCGCGGTGCTGATGTATTGTTGGTTGGCTCACCTGATGGCGTAAAGACAGTAAAGGGCTAAACTCTGGCTTATTAAAGTAGAAAGAGACATTCAGTAAGGCTTATTTCCGAAGCGAAATAAGCCTTAAGTGATATTAAAGTGGATTTAAAAGCAGTTTCTTTTTGCTCAAAACACGTCGTAAAACCAATCCTGCAGATTCAAGTTGCTCTGATTCTTGTAAATTATGGGCGATCATAAATTCTCGTTGCAATTCTTCATCTAAACCCAAGGTCTTAAACGCTTCAATTGTTAATGACTGTTGATGTTCATCAATAATGTTTTTCACAAAAGGTAATGGAATTGGTTTTTTCAAATCGAGCTCTAAGCGAGCAAACGAAGTAAGTGCAATGATTTGACCAAATACACTGAATAAGCAAATAGTTTGAAGTTCATCACTGTCGATTTTTGAGTCATGCATTTCGTGCAGTAATAAAATCGATTCTTCGGCAATACTTTCAGTAAGCTGCCAGTAGCCTTTGACTAATTTTTTGTAAGGTTGAGACAATTCATCGAACAACTCTTTTAGATAAAACGAAAACGCATATCGATATATGTTGACCTGACCTAAGCGTACCAGTGCTTCTTTGATGGTCTTAGGTTTACTCTGGATAGACGTTTCATGGTGCGCCAATTGAGTACGCCATAATATATGCGCTGAGAGTGAAGGATCACTGATCACAATATCGATGATATTTTGAATATCACCATCGGCGATAATGGCTTTTTTTAGTGGTATCAAAACACCGCGACGACCAATTAGAAGTTCTTCGTTAGCGATGATTGATTTTATCTGAGAAAAAATGATTTGCTCAATGTCTGTCATACTACTGTCCATAATCCTTTCAGAAACAGCGAACAGCTAGCCGCCACTTACTAATACACCGGATTTGTCGCATCTATTAACACAAGAACAGTATAAAGGAGTTGCTATTACAAAACTTCCACTTTTGTCTAATTAAAGAAACGGGTGCTGATAATTTAAACAAGACTATGCCTGCTGTTGTGAACAGGCATAGACATTAGCAATGTAGATTAGAACTGATAATTGACACTCAAATTGACATTACGGCCGTTACCAATATAAAAACCGCTACCAAATTTGCTATAAAAGCCTGAGCTTACATAAGTTTTATTCAGCAAGTTGTCACCACTCAGGGTAAATCGCCAATCGTTAAGCGTGTAATTGATTGCAGAGTTAACCAAGGTGTAACTAGGTAATTTCTTACCTAGGTTTCCGTTATCTCCTTCAAGGTAGCGCTTTCCAATAAAGTTAGCCGATAGATAAAACTGGATATTATCGGAAACATCAATTTGGCTGCTAATACGTGCGTTATTCTTCGCTACCCAAGAAAGGTGTTTACCCGTATTTTTCCCCTCAGTGAACTTGGCATCGATGTAATTGTATTCCGCGCCAAGGGTAACATTGCTGAACAGTTGCCAATTCCAATTAATACCTGCGCCATTACGGCGGGAGGCATCCGCATTAACATTGGCTCCGTTAAACCCACCTCTTCTTGGTGGTTGTGCGCTTGGATCAAATACGATTTCGTCGGTCAAGTCTAAACGGTATAAGTTTATTTTTAGGCTGTGATCACTTCCGCTGTAATTCCAACCAGCTTCATAAGACTTACCTGTTTGAGGCTTTAAACCATGCACGTTTGGAGAGGTATAAGCTTGCTCGTCCACTTTGGCGAATCTAAAGTTGGTTTCACCTCTAAGATAAAGACGATTTGACTGGTTTAATTGATAGTTAAATGCAAGCTCAACAGCAGTCGCATCCGCATTTAAATCAGTTCCATTTTTATAGATTTGCCCGTCGGTTAACTCATCTTTTACTGATGCATAGCGCCCACCGACGGTATAGCTGAGTTGTTTATTTAATGGCACTATTGCTTGGGTATAAACTCCTGACATAGTTTGGGTGTTTTTTCTATTGCGTACAGGAAAGTTTGCGCGGCCAACAGTAATGTCACTGCCTATAATCCAGTTAATCTTGCCTGCTTTGACAGGGAAATCGGCAATAAATTTTGAATACAACCCTGTTTGTTCACGTGATATCGGAAATGGATTACCAAAACTCAACCCTGTTTTTCCAGAATTGGTATAGTTTAGCTCGATATCCGTTTGCCAAATTTTGTCTAATTGCTGTCTCCAGCCACTTCGTAGAACAGTAGTGATGGTATGCCCATAATCATTGGCTAAGTGTGGCTTAGGGCTGGCTTGTCGAGGATTTTCTTTGTACTCTAGTTTGGTAAGAGCACCTGCATATAAACGGTTGTCATCCGAGTGACTAGCTTCAACAAAAAATCGTTGAGCGTCATCTTTATATTCAATTCTCGCTAACCCATTGCCAGTTTTGTTGGCATTGTGCTCTCGGTAATTGTCGCTTTTATCGTATTGACCACTTAAGTAGTAACTCCACGCATCTGTAATCTTGCCGCTGACATTCGCATTCGCCCGTTTGTGGTTCCAGCTACCGGCTAATAATTGAAGGTTACCTTGAGTAGACTGTGGTGATTTGGTGATGATGTTAATGACGCCACCGACCGCTTGATCACCATAAAGAACCCCGGCACTGCCAGATAACACCTCTATACGCTCGATTTGGTTTAATGCTATGGCATTAAGATCGGGGGCAGAAATATCAATTCTATTTAAACGTCTACCATCAACAAGCACGAGAGTATTGTTAGCGGCTTGGCTACCAGTAAACCCTCGGATTGAAAATCTAGGGCCTGAATTTGAATCTGAGACCTGAATGCCTGCTTGACCGCGCAATAAATCGGCTAGGTCTTTAGCTCCACTGGCAATGATGTTTTGATGATCAATTGTGGTAATGTTGCTGGCAATGTCCAGTTCGTGATTTAAACGTCTGCCGATTACCACAAAAATATCGAGAGGTTTATCTATTTCTGGCTCAGATTGAGCCGCCATTGTATTAGGTACGAATACACAGGCTGACAATAAAGCACAGCAGATAGAGCGATTAACTAGAGTTTTAGTTGTTCTCATTTTCACATCCAAAATTAAGAAAATGAGGCAGGACGTCACGAGCTTAAAAGCATCGCATCTCGAGATCTGCCCACCGAAATCATCGAAATCACCAATTCGGGCCGGTCTCCGGACTGAGGTTATGTTGGCAATTTTGCCAATGCAGCGAAATTACATGTTGTGTAAAAGCTTCACCATCACCGTTGCGGGGGCAGTATCGGATTTGCATGTTAGCGCACCGATTTCCCGATTATCCTTCATTAGGGCGTGCCCTAAGGTGAAGGCACCACGAAAGGTTGACTAGGATTCAGATTTTAATCAAATCCAGTTTGGAAATATAGAGGTCTACAGCGGTCAGAATAAACTATCTACAAAAGACAGATAGTTTTGGCTCGTCAAAGGTGGTTGCTTACTGTTGAACACTTTTCCACGTTGTGATTTATGCATTAAAATAAGCGTGTCATTGGTTTCTAGTACAGTAAAGTAACCAATTTCCCCTTGAGGTTTTGATACGAAGGTTTGTATTTTTCCTGTTTTAATTGTGTGAGTATTAGGCATACGGGTACAGCCTAAAATCGCATGGCTACCATTGTAACCACTGTGTGTTACATCACCCATCAGTTGAAATATCACCTCGCCTTGGCAGTTTTCCTCATAGTTTTCGGCCATACTATTTAGAAACATCTCAGGTTCAAGCTGCTTTGAGACGTTTTTAAAACCTTGGATACAAATCAACTCTTCCCATTCATTTAAATGCTGATGCTCAGGAATATACTCTGCTGAGAACATATTGGTCAGGCTTTCTCTATGCACTTTTTTCCATTTTTCAGGTAAGTTGAAATTTAATTTTTGAGAAAATATATCTAAAGTAACGGGAGTCTTGGCTGAGGTGAGGGTAGGGAATAGGGCTACAACGACCATACATGTTGTAATCATATGGATGTTTTTTTTCAGGTTGGTATTGAGCAAGCCTTTCATTTTTTAGCCCTTACTATCAAGTTTTTAATAAAACCTGTTGGTATAGTAACCAAGTTTTATGTTGCTAAAAAGAGTTAGTTGTTAAAAAATCTACAAAAATTATTTTAAATCATTGAGGAAAAGTAATGGATCAAAGTAACGCAGGGGTGTTAAAGCAGCAATGTTATATTCATGGTCGTTGGTTAGATGCCAATGATGGTGTAGAAATGCTCATTACTAATCCCTGTGACGGCAGCCCTGTCGCGACAGTACCCAGTATGGGGATGGAAGAGGTTCAATTAGCGATTAATTCTTCTGAAAAGGCGCAGAAACAATGGGCGAAGAAGTCTAGCCATGAACGCAGTCAGACGTTAATGAACTGGTATGAATTGATTTTGAAGAATCAAGATTCATTGTCAGAGCTGTTAACTTTAGAGCAAGGAAAGCCTTTGGCAGAAGCTAAGGGGGAAATTACTTATGCTGCTTCTTTTATTAAATGGTATGCCGAAGAAGCCAAGCGAGTGTCAGGTGAATTGCTTTCTCCTCCTAATACTGAAAACCGTTTGATGGTTGTAAAACAAGCGGTAGGAGTGACCGCTGCCATTACGCCATGGAATTTTCCTGCTGCGATGATCACTCGTAAAGCGGCAGCGGCTTTAGCTGCTGGGTGCAGTATGATTGTTAAACCTGCGCCAGAAACCCCGTTAACAGCATTAGCTTTAGCAGAACTGGCCGACCAAGCTGGTATTCCTGCTGGAGTATTGAACGTGGTAACGGGTGATGCGGAAATCATTGGTGAAGCTTTATGTGCTAGCCCTATTGTCAGAAAGCTATCTTTTACTGGCTCAACTCAGGTTGGCCGACTATTGATGGCAAAGTGTGCCCCAACCGTTAAAAAATTGTCATTAGAGTTAGGGGGAAATGCGCCATTTATTGTATTTGAAGATGCAGATATAGATGAAGCCGTGAAAGGTGCACTGCAAAGTAAGTTTCGTAATGCTGGACAAACCTGTGTTTGCGCGAACCGTATTTATGTACATGAGTCGGTATACCATGAATTTTCTGGAAAATTAGCCAGTTTAGTTGCGCAGTTAAAGGTCGGTTGCGGTGATGACAAAGGCGTTGATATTGGGCCGCTGATCAACCGTAAAGCTATTGATAAAGTACAAAGTCATCTCAATGATGCAATCACCAAAGGCGCAACTTTATTGGTTGGAGGAAAACAGGTGACAAAGTCGGTGAACGAGCAAGGGAACTTCTTTGAGCCTACTGTACTGACCGATGTAAACAAATCGATGCTGATTGCTAAAGAAGAAACGTTTGGTCCAATTGCGCCATTGTTTTCATTCAAAGATGAACAAGATGTCATTCAACAAGCCAATGATACTGAATTCGGACTTGCGGCTTATTTTTATGCAAAGGACATGTCTAAAATCTGGAGAGTCTCAGAAGCATTAGAGTATGGCATTGTGGGGGTTAATACAGGCTTGATATCAAACGAGGTTGCTCCGTTTGGGGGAATTAAAGCTTCAGGTTTGGGTCGAGAGGGAGGACATCAAGGTATCGAAGAATATCTTGATATCAAATACATCAATATGAAAATTTAGGGCTGCTTAGAGGGGATAGGTTCACGGTGATACAGTTTATAGATAAAGCCACATTTGTTACATTTGTATCTTGCTCTCACTCTAGAAAGCCTATCCCAAATAGTACGCGGGACTCGTGTATGGTAAATCTCATTTCCGCAACGTTCACAATTCATTTTGATGCCTTATCTGAAATTGAATTGAATAGTGGTTAAAATACATTTTTCCTTTACCTACTAGTGACGTTGCGTTTGAGAACAAAATTAGAATAGTTGTTAAGTTAATGTTAACTCTGATTTGTGTCAAGATTTTGACCAGTTGGGAAAAGTTTTTTTACACTAGATATTAATTGCTAAATTAAGTCAGTTTTATGAATCCAATGATTAGTTGTTGACGTAAGCTTTAAATACTTTACCTGTTTCAACGCCCTCAACAGATCGAACATAATACTGTGCCACTTCTTTAGCAGATATGGATCTAAAGCCTGGAAAGTAATCAGCATAAATATCTAAAGATTCTGTGAGTACAGACGGGCTTACACAATTGATACGAATGCCCTGTGGAAGTTCAAGTGCTACATGATGAACAAAATGATGAATGGCACCGCTTAGGGTGGCTGCACTAATACCTGTGGCTATTGGGTGATCGGCTATTATTCCAGTTGTTAATGTAATACTTCCATTATCGTTCAACATTTTAGCGGCTTGTTGAGCTAAATGGATTTGCCCCATGAGTCGCCCATTTATGCCAATATCCCATTGTTCGCGAGTCATTTTACTGAAAGGTGCAAATGCAACAGAGCCAGTTGCACAAATAACAGCGTCTAGATCAGTTAATTGTTCAAATGCTCTCTTAATGGAATTAGGGCAAGAGATATCGATTAAAACATCGCCTTGTGTTCTAGACGCTTTGATGATTGTATGTTTGCCTTCTAATGCAGAAACGATGGCTTTACCAATTGTGCCCGTTGCACCAATGACTAATATTTTCATAATGCTGGAGATGAGTTTTGATGAGCTAACAATAACAAAATGAGTAAGACTTTCAGTGAATAATCGTTAATGGCTGGAATAGCCTACTTTTGGCAGGCTATTCAAGTTGAAATAATTAGAAATGATATCTAAAGTTTGCTGCTAACCCTTCGTAATCTTTTGCATCACGAAACTCAAGATTTATGGACATAGCATCAGTAAATTTATATCCAGCTTGAGCGCTATAAACAAAGTTAGTTTCTTTAAAAGAACCATTTCGAATATGCTCAAAACCGATTCCCGCTTCAAGATAAAACTTTTCAAACGTTTTACCTAAATCGGTCATAAATCTTATTGCATTGGCTGAATCACGAGTAGAAATATTAACAGGGAGGGTCTCAGAAAGGTTTAGACTAGGATTTGATACGTTGATTTCGCCGTTAGCTGAGGCTTTTGCCATATTGCGAGTATAGCCACCATGGATATCTAGATAGAGACTATTTTCGAAATTAAACACCTTACCGATTTCAATACTCAACTGCTCGATTTCAAATTTACGCTTCACTTTAGATGTTCGAGTTAAGTCTCCAGTGGTTTCTGTACTTGAATTATTGAGTGTTTTTTCGGTGCTTAAATAGGAAATTGTGCCATACACAACTCCAAAATCCTTACTGACTTCGAGTTTAAACCCTTTAGGTTTTAGAGATTTGCCACTATCTGAATCTATACCGTCGATAGACATGGTTTGATAGCCAATTTCAGCATAATCTTTTATGTTGTCAGCAAAGGCTGGTGTTGAAAGGGTGAGTATTGTTGAAGCCAGAAGAAGTTTTTTCATTTGATTAGTCCATTAATTAAACGAGTTCCAATTTATTGTATTTGAAGATCGGCAAAAAGCTAGGGCGTGACCTAATTGAGTTATAAATAAACTCTCAGTTTAAAACCCTCTCACTCAGTGGTAAAATTCCCCGTTTTTGAATCTTTCACAAAGAATTAGGCAAAGAATGAGCGATATAAAACTGATCGTCGGTTTGGCAAATCCTGGTACTGAATATGAGCGCACTCGCCATAATGCTGGGGAGTGGTTTGTTCGAGAGTTAGCGAGAATAACCGGAGCCAACCTTGTCATGGACAGTAAATATTTTGGTCTAACCGCCAGAACTACTTTGCATGGTAAAGACGTTCGTTTGCTCATTCCTACTACTTTTATGAATTTAAGTGGTAAATCGGTTGGCGCATTAGCGAATTTTTATAAAATTACGCCCGAGCAAATTCTTGTGGCTCACGATGAGTTAGATATGCCTCCTGGCATTGCAAAGTTTAAGTTGGGTGGCGGTCACGGTGGTCATAATGGTTTAAAAGACATTATCGCTAGGCTTGCCAATAACAAAAATTTCTATCGACTTCGTATTGGTATTGGTCACCCAGGTCATAAAAACTTAGTCAGTAATTATGTATTGAGTAAAGCCAGCCCAACCGATCAAACATTAATGGACGCTGCGATTGATGAAGCTGTCCGTTCAACCGAAATACTGTTTAAGCAGGACATGGCAACTGCCATGCAAAGACTGCATTCGTTTAAAGCATAACGCTAAGCAAAAGGTAATTAATTATGGGATTTAAGTGCGGCATTGTTGGCCTTCCTAACGTGGGCAAGTCCACACTATTTAATGCATTGACTCAAGCAGGTATTGAAGCGGCAAACTTTCCGTTTTGTACCATTGAGCCTAATACTGGGGTGGTTCCTGTACCTGATGCACGTCTGAATGCATTGGCTGACATTGTTAATCCACAAAAAGTACTGCCAACAACTATGGAGTTTGTTGATATTGCTGGTTTGGTTGCCGGTGCGTCTAAAGGTGAAGGTCTGGGTAATAAGTTTTTAGCTAACATTCGTGAAACGGATGCAATTGGACACGTGGTTCGCTGTTTTGAGAATGACAATATTGTTCACGTTTCTGATGGTGTTGATCCTGCTCGTGATATTGAAGTGATCAATACTGAGCTAGCATTAGCTGACTTAGATAGTCTTGAGCGTGCTGTTTTACGTCAAACTAAAAAAGCTAAAGGTGGCGACAAAGACGCTAAATTTGAACTGACCGTACTTGAAAAAATGCGTCCGGTTCTCGATGAGTGCAATATGTTGCGTTCTTTAGAGCTAGAAAAAGAAGAGTTAGCCGCAGTTCGCTACCTAAACTTCTTAACCCTTAAGCCAACCATGTATATTGCAAACGTATCTGAAGATGGTTTTGAGAATAACCCACATTTGGATGCCGTTCGTAAGATTGCTGAGTCTGAAAACGCGGTAGTTGTCCCAGTTTGTGCTGCGATTGAATCAGAGCTTGCTGAAATGGATGCTGAAGAGCAGGAAGAGTTCTTGTCTGAGCTTGGCTTAGAAGAGCCGGGACTTAACCGTGTAATCAATGCAGGTTATACCCTTCTTAATCTTCACACTTACTTTACCGCAGGTGTAAAAGAAGTTCGTGCATGGACAATTCCTGTTGGTGCTCTAGCTCCACAAGCAGCTGGTGTGATCCACACTGACTTTGAACGTGGCTTTATTCGTGCTCAAGTCACTTCTTATAATGACTTCATCGAATTCAAAGGCGAGAACGGTGCTAAAGAAGCCGGAAAGCTGCGTGTTGAAGGTAAAACATACGAAGTGAAAGACGGCGACGTGATGCACTTCTTGTTTAATGTTTAAAATTATAGGGCGGGTTGAACTTTCGTGATTATTTTTGCAGCGAAAAATTGGTTATCTTATGCAAGGCAGCGTTTGTGTAGTGTGGTTATTACCAACATACAAAACTGTTGTTACTTCGTTTCCACATAAACAAACGAGAACGTAGTAAAAGTAACCAATTTACGCTGTCTTCGATGCTCTTGAGCATTTCCTGTTCTGTGTTGTGAGCTGTTCACTTAGATTACTAAGCCTTACAACTCACGCCTTGAACACGAAGTGCTCAAGCAGCACAAAATTTAATCCTGAAAGCTCAACACGCCCTACTGGAAAAACCGCTTTTTTGAGCGTCTTGCCCAAATCATGACCGTTTGATGACGTTAGGCGTATTTTTACTAAAAAAGCGGTTGACCTGCTTGGGGCGAATAAGCATAATACGCCCCGTTCCTCACGAGGAGCAAAACAAAGTGGCTATGTAGCTCAGCTGGTTAGAGCACAGCACTCATAATGCTGGGGTCGCAGGTTCAAGTCCCGCCATAGCTACCATCTTCTCTAAGATGTAAAACATAGGGACTCCGTGCGGGAGTGGTGGAATTGGTAGACACGCCAGATTTAGGTTCTGGTGCCGCAAGGTGTGAGAGTTCAAGTCTCTCCTCCCGTACCATTTAATAATTTACTTTTTGAAGGTTAAATTGTTAAATAAGCTTTCTTAGATTGGGGTATCGCCAAGCGGTAAGGCACCGGGTTTTGATCTCGGCATTCCCAGGTTCGAATCCTGGTACCCCAGCCATTTTTAAGTAAGCGCTAATATGATTTAATGGGGTATCGCCAAGCGGTAAGGCACCGGGTTTTGATCTCGGCATTCCCAGGTTCGAATCCTGGTACCCCAGCCATATTAAGGCTATGTAGCTCAGCTGGTTAGAGCACAGCACTCATAATGCTGGGGTCGCAGGTTCAAGTCCCGCCATAGCTACCATCTTCTCTAGGATGTAAAATACAGAGACTCCGTGCGGGAGTGGTGGAATTGGTAGACACGCCAGATTTAGGTTCTGGTGCCGCAAGGTGTGAGAGTTCAAGTCTCTCCTCCCGTACCATTTAATTTAGGCTGCTTGGTTTGAATTAAATAAACCCAATGTTGGGGTATCGCCAAGCGGTAAGGCACCGGGTTTTGATCTCGGCATTCCCAGGTTCGAATCCTGGTACCCCAGCCATATTTTCGTACTTTAGTAAAAGTGCAATCTTGTCTATGCGGGAGTGGTGGAATTGGTAGACACGCCAGATTTAGGTTCTGGTGCCGCAAGGTGTGAGAGTTCAAGTCTCTCCTCCCGTACCATCTTTTAAAGATTCTTAATTTCTCATCAAGCAGTTATTCATCATCTTAGTGTTATTCTTATTCTCAAGAATGCAGTTTAAGTTTTGTGATGAACGCTAAAATATCCCCTGAAACTATCGATGCTGGTCAAGCGATATACTCTAAGAAAATCTTAATGATTTATGATATTTGGGTACTTGGTATTTCCAATACTTTTATCTGGCGCTGTCCTACTAGACACCTTAGAGCTTTATTTTCTGAACATGTGAGTAACAATCATCTGGATGTCGGTGTTGGTACAGGATACTTTTTAGATAAATGTTTGAAGGCGAAAGAAAGAAGAGTTGCCTTATTGGATCTTAATCCCAATAGTTTGGCGGCAACAGCCGATAGGATCCAACGATTTTCCCCTGAAATTAATCAAGGTAATGTATTAGCGCCGATTTCATTACAGGGTGAAAAGTTCGCCTCTATCAGTATCAACTACTTGCTCCATTGCTTACCCGGAACTATGACTGAAAAATCTCAGGCATTTGGTTATTTGGCAGAACACTTAATGGCTGATGGCGTGTTGTTTGGGAGTACTATTTTAGGGCAGGGCTTGCCAAAATCGTTTTTGGCCAACAAATTGATGAGGTTTTACAACGAAAAAGGCGCTTTCAGTAATCTTGGGGATGATATGATAAGTCTGAAAGCGGGATTAAAACGTTATTTTGAAGATGTTGAAGTTCGTACAAGAGGATGTGTTGCGATATTTGTTGCACGAACTCCCAAATTAATTGCTAAGTAAACTGATGGCGGCACAACCAATCATGAACTTTATTGTTCTCTCTCCTTCTTCCCCCAGCTGACTCTTTGCTTGTTCAACACTGTTTTCTATTGCTTGAAAATGAGTGATTGATGAGTTTGCATTGCCAGATATGCTAAAAAAGAGCGTAAGTACAGCCTTAGCCTCAGATTCGCTAAAGGCTTTATTCCATGATGTTTCGAGAGTAGCAATCGTACTGAAATCGAGTGCTCCAATAAAAAGTTCTGCAATTCTGTCATCTAACTTTATCAAAAAGTCCGTTTTTTTTGGAAAGTGGTGACTGATCCCTGTGCGGCTGATCCCAGTTGCTTGAGAAAGCGTAGTGTAAGACATATTATCAAAACCAATTTCAATGATTTGTTTAAATGCCTCATCTTTAATCTGGTTGATAGTCAACTCTGTTTGAGATTTTGATCGTTTTGCCATAGACCCCTTTCCTCATTCAATAACCAACTCATGTTCTCGCACAATTAATTCGTTAGATGAGTAAATACTTTTGTCTGCTTATAAGCGAGTTTTCAGATTTATTACTGAATAACAAAGAATTGGTACTAAGTTGCATCTGAGCTTACCAAAGGGCTGTAGCTTTTGCTTTTGTATTAACGAATTGTTCAGGACGGATTCAGGCTATGATTCAATGGAAGAGCAAGTGCTTTAAGTATTGATTGTGCTTGAGTTTGATTTAACAATGCGGCGAGGGTTGGTGTTAAATAGGTGCTCAACTTGTCTCGGCGCCAAGATAAGTAATGAGGTTGATTAAAAGTGCTATGGGAGTGAAATAAGTGCCTAATGAGTGATTGAAATTCACGCTGTTCATCTTTAGATAAAGGCTGGAACTCTTGAATGATATTCTCGGCAAACTCTCGGTAGGACCCAAAGGCAATGACTTGTTCTGGGGAGTATTGTGTCAGTACATGGTGTAATAATGGAACGCTCCAATGAGAATAATCGGATTGTGAATTTATCACATTTAAATTACGTCTGTGGTACTGCTGCCAAGCAAGATGAAAGCTCTGAGTAGTATGGACACTTTGCCAAAGCGTATATAAATCGGCAAATGCTTCATGTTCAATTTTTGTCAGCCGACGTTTTAGGAGCGGATGAATGATTTGCTCGTTGTGTAGATGACCTTGCTCATGCCAAAGGTTTAGCTGTTGTTGCTGTTTTAAATTTAAAGTTATTTTTATCCCGTCTACGAAAGCATCCAGCTGAGGATCGGTTTTAACAGAGCGAAGAAAAATAACCCCTGAAACTGTGTTATCAGAAACTGGAACCACCATGGCATCTCGAAATGCCATGGATTTTTTGATATTTGAAGCCGCTATAGGTTGCTGAAGTGAAGAGGGGAGTTGCTGAATACATTGGGGAAAGTGGTCAATATTGCAGACTAACGCTTGTTTGTCGGCGATATCAACCCAATAACTGGCACTCAACAACATCCCAAGTAGCATTACTGGTTTGCCATTATGTTTTCGATGATTGCTGTAGTAGAAATACCGTCTTCAAAATTCAGTACTTTTACCTCACCACCCGCGGCCATTACCTCTTGTCCTCCAGCGATTTCCTCAACTTGATAATCACCACCTTTAACCAACAAATCAGGCAGTAGATTAGCAATTAAACGCTGAGGTGTATCTTCTGAAAATGGTACTACCCAATCAACAGCACTTAGCCCTGCCAATACTGCCATACGGCGATCTAACCCATTAATTGGGCGCTCTTCACCTTTAAGACGTTTTACAGAGTCATCCGAGTTCACGGCTACTATGAGTCTGTCACCTAAATTACGAGCTTGTGAAAGGTAGCTAACATGCCCAGCGTGAAGAATATCGAAACAACCGTTTGTCATTACGATCTTTTCTCCTTTCGCTTTGGCTTGCTTCAGTGTAGTAAGTAACTGTTCTTCACTGATCACACCTAATCCGGATTCACCTTGGTGAGTGTTTAGAGCTTCGATTAGCTCTACACGAGAAACTGTAGAAGTACCGAGCTTGCCAACCACAATACCTGCGGCGGTATTGGCAATCAAACAGGCTTGAGCTAAGTCACTTCCCGCAGCAAGACAGCTTGCTAAAGTCGAGATAACGGTATCGCCAGCGCCCGTTACGTCATAAACCTCACGCGCGACAGTTGGAATGTGTAACACGGGCTCTGTTTGGCTGACTAAAGTCATGCCTTTTTCAGAACGAGTGATCAAAATCGATTCAATCTCAAAATCTTTTAGAAGCTGTTCGGCTTTTTGCTCCAAGTCTTGCTCACTTTCAACTTTACCAACTACAGCTTCAAATTCAGACAGATTAGGCGTAATAAGGCTTGCGCCTTGGTAACGAGAAAAGTCACTACCTTTCGGATCGACAAGTACTTTAACGTTTTTTGATTTTGCTTTAGCAATAAACGAAGTGGGATCTGCAATAGCACCTTTTGCGTAGTCAGATAAAATCACAACTGAGACATCATCAAGGTGTTGTTCTGAATTGGCCATCAGTGCTTCACTGTCGTGTTCGGCAAAAGGTTCTTCAAAGTCTAAACGGATCAGTTGCTGGTGTCGGGATAATACACGCAATTTAGTGATTGTTGGTTTATCAGCGACCTTGTGCCATTGTGGGATCACTGCTTGAGCCTTGAGTACCTGAGTTAATGACTCTCCAGTTTCGTCATTGCCGATGATCCCAGCTAGCTGTACTTTTCCACCTAAACTCGCAATATTTAGTGCAACATTGGCAGCGCCACCAGGTCTGTCTTCGTTTTGATCGATTTTTACAACTGGTACTGGTGCTTCAGGAGAAATGCGGCCTGTTGGACCTGTCCAATAGCGGTCTAACATTACGTCGCCAACGACTAACACACTGGCATTTTCAAGAGCTGGAAGAGAAACCTTCATGGTGATCCGTCTATTTTTAAAATATTAATTGGGGATTTTAACCGAAATTTTTTTAGATAAGGTAAAATGTTACTCATTTTCTTATTTTTATTGTGAGTTTACCGTGGTAGAGAAGGCTGAGTTTTCTGTTCGATTACTTCATCCAAAGTTTTGGCTAGTTTGGTTTGGTGTTGCAATAGCACGCTTGACACAAGCTTTACCTTTGTCAGTTCAAATGAAATTGGGAGCTGGAATTGGTCGATTAGCCCTAAAGCTTATTGGTAAACGCGCAAAGACGGCTCAGCGAAACTTAGAATTGTGTTTCCCCGACATGCCTGAGACTGAGCGTCAGCAATTATTAATTCAAAATTTTGAAGAAACGGGCAAAGCCATTTTTGACTCAATTAATGCTTGGTGGTGGAGTGATGCTCGAGTTCAAAAGCATATGCATTTAAAAGGTGAGCATTATGTAACCGATACTATTAATAGTGGACAAGGCGTTATTTTATTTGCCGTTCATTGTTTACCGCTGGAAATGGGCGCTCGAATTATTGGGCAGTTTAATCCAGGTATTGGTGTATACAGACCTCACAATAATCCTGTAATGGAATACCTCCAAGTCAACGGCAGGCTGCGTTCTAATAAAGGCCTGATTGCCAAACGTGATATGCGAAAAATGGTTAAAAGTTTACGTAGCGCTGAAATGATTTGGTATACAGCCGATCAAGATTTTGGTCGCTCTAGTGCAGTATTTATCCCTTTCTTTAATGTTAAAGATGCGGCAACAATAACGGGTGCTACTACATTGGCAAAATTGGGAAAAGCGAAAGTTGTCCCTATGTTTGTTGAGCGTAATGAAGGAGATAGCGGTTATACCGTTGAACTTATGCCGCCACTTGAAAACTTCCCCGGAGAAAATGAAGTGGATGATGCTATTAGAGGTAACAAGATCATCGAGGAATTGATAAGTCGAAGTCCTGCTCAATGGATGTGGTTGCATCGCCGTTTTAAAACACGTCCAAACAAAGACGATCCTTCTCTATATTAATTATTCATTTTGGGGTTAATTTGTTTGAATTAACCCCAAAATAATTCCCCTTCACAATTTCTATCCTTAACTATACTTGTGTTTGACTTTTTGGTTTAGTCAGAGGCAAGGATGAAACGGATTTTAATATTATTGTTCTCGTTTATATCGTTTAACGGTATGGCTCAAATTCCTCAGCAGGCAGTTATGTCGTTTGCCGTCGGGGCTGGGTATAGTGCGGGTGAAAACTCCCGAGGTGTTGAAAATGATAAGGCTGCGGTTAGTTATGATGGCTCATATCGCTTTCAATTATTACCAGAGTGGGGGATAGAACTTGGCTACAAGCGACTTGATCCACAACTTTATACTGTGCATGTAGAAGAGGTTCTCGATAATGAAATTATTCAGGAACATATTTATAGCTACAGAGCACTGGCCACATACAGTATTCCATTTATGGACAAGCAGAGATTCGATTTAAAAGCTGGTGTTCATCAATATGATCTTGGCTATCGTTCGAAAGTTGACGGTAAAATCGTTGTTAAAGATAAATCAGCCATGTCTTATTATGCCGCAGCAAATTGGGTTTATCGGTTTGATATTGGTATAGAACTAGGCGTAGGCTATGACTTCCAACAGATAGACGTTATCAGAGTACAAACTTTCAGCTTAGTCATTGGCTATAGTATTTAATTACTGCAATTGGTGTAAACAAGGATGTTAAATATGAACAAGTTTCTATTAGCCATAGTATTAATGGCTTTGCCCCTTTCTACTTTAGCGGAAGAGCAGTTACAAGATAGACCTCATTACATTTCTACATCGGCATCATTTGCCCTTAGTCACGACAAGTCTGGGTATGACTTTAAAAGTGATGACTTCATGATTGGGCTTGATGTGTTCTATAGTTATCACTTCAACAACGAATGGGCCGTTGAACTGGGTTTTAGAGCCGTTGCTCCTGAACCATTCGTCACCATATTTACCGCGCCGTTTGAGCCAGATTTAATTCTTGATGATGCAAAGTCATTTCGCTTAGTGGCTAACTATGGCTGGCAACTCAATAAGCGTCACTCGATTATTTATAAGTTAGGTGCTCAGTTTTATGACGTGAACTATATTCATCAAACTTATAAAAGCTCGACTAAAGATGGCAAAACGACGATTACAGCGATTAAAGATCATCGCTCAACAGATGGTGTTTCTGTATTTGCCGGCGTAGGTTGGAGAATGCACTTTGACTCAGGTTGGGAGTTAGGTGTGAGTTATGACTTTCAACCTATGGATGTGATTAATGTTCAAACTTTAAACCTTGATTTTGGTTATCGTTTTTAGACCTGTTTAGGCAATTGTATCCCTACGCGAGTGATTTTACCTTCTTGCATTTCAGCAACAATCCAGCGTAGGGATTGCCATTTAAACTGATCTCCAATTACAGGAGTTTCACCGACCTTCTCATTAAATAAGTCTTGAACTTTTTTGTGCTGTTCTTCTTCTGAAAGAGAGATAGCGTACATCGGCGCCAAATGAATGAGTGGTGTTTGTGGCTCAATAAAGAAGTCTCCTAAGAATCTTGTTGGCGTAATCCCAATTTCAGTTTCTGGGGCTTGGCTGAATAGCTCACTTAAGGCATCAAGGTTCACCTCTTTTGCCAAAACACAAAGAATGTCATCAGCCTTTAATTCCGTTTTCCCCGATGGATGAAGCATTTTTTGATTTCTAAATACGGCGATAACACGAGTGCCATCAGGCATATTTAAAGCTTTCAGTGGTTCACCAATGCACCATTTATGGTTGCCTAACTTATATACAAAGACTTCCCAGTCGCTCTTGGGGTAGATCTCAATACCTGAACGTGAAATGGGCTCTGGTTTAGGAGGTAACAGGACTTTCGCTAATTTTGCCGCAAAACTGAGTGTTGAACCCTGTACTAATAGCGATACTAAAACGACAAAAAATGCCACATTAAAATAAAGTTGTGCATTGGGTAATCCTGCCATCATAGGGTAAACGGCAAGGATAATAGGTACAGCGCCTCTAAGCCCTACCCAAGAAATGAACCAGCGTTGGCGCTTACTGAAGTGTTTAAAGGGTAATAAACTCAGCCAAACCGATATTGGTCTTCCGATCAGAATCATACCAAAAGCAAGTAACAGACTTGGGATGATAATCCCTGTTAAAGACGAAGGTGTAAGCAGTAACCCTAAAATTAAAAACATGCCAATTTGACTCATCCATGTGACACCATCTAAAACGGCTAAAATGGTATGACGCCCTCGAGTTGGATGATTGCCTAACCAAACGCCTGCTAAATATATCGATAAAATGCCACTACCGCCCAAACTGTTGCTAATAGCATAAATCAGAAGCCCACCGCTGAGCACTAATATGGCATAGAGTCCTTCATCTAACTTCATGCGGTTGATAAGTTGCCATAGCAGCCAACCACCACCCAAACCTAGGCAAATTCCAATACTAAAATGCTGAATAAAATGCCAAATGAGCATAAAGCCTGAGGCATTAATTTGAGACATTGAGATTAAACTGATCAGAGTTACGGTAAGGAATACCGCCATGGGATCATTACTACCAGATTCAATTTCAAGGGTAGCCTCAACACGTTCATTGATGCTGCGGCCTTTCATCAATGAAAATACCACTGCGGCATCGGTTGAGCCTACAATCGCACCCAATAGTAGCCCTTGCATTAAAGACAGATTGAAAAGCCAAGTTGCCATCAGCCCTGTGATAATGGTGGTTAAGGCAACGCCTAATGTGGCAAGAGATAAAGCTGGACCAAGAGCGACTTTAAAGCTGCTGGCTCGGGTTCTAAGGCCGCCATCGAGCAATATAATAGCTAAAGCCAAGTTACTGGCGAGATAGGCGAGAGAAAAGTCGTCAAAGACTATACCGCCAATACCGTCGACACCCGCGAAGATACCTACAGCTAAAAAGACTAAAAGAATGGGAACACCGAGACGAGAAGATACTGGGCTGAGTAGCACACTGATTGCGATTAAAATAGCGCAAATTAGAAAAAAATTATTTATCCACTCAGCACTCAAATCCCTATCTCCTTAGAAATTTCACCAATCTAAACGCTATAAACCATAGCATAGAGAGCACTCTGTTTTGTCGTGTTTTTTATCTTATTGCAAAATCAAAAAAAGGAAACAGCACCGTAATAGCTAGAGTCAGGGCTATAGTGAAAAATTGGAACTGACTTATCTTTTGGTTTATTAACACAATATGCTCAGCTGTTGGTGGTTTTCCATATTGATATTTGGGTTGCTGTACTTTAATACCATCAAATAATTGAGGGCCGCCGAGCTCGATACCAAATTTAAAGGCTATTATGCGGTAACTCACTAATGCTGTTGTAAATGATTGAGGCGAAAAAGCAGTATTTACCCAAAGTGAGAAGCCTTTACAACCAGCTGAAATAGCAAAAAAAGCTGAGAATAATAACTTCGGAAAGAAATTTAATATCGCTAATACCGTATGCAAGTAACTGTTAAAACCGTTGAATCTAGGGGCAATATTAGGCCATGCTTCATCTAATTGCTGCAGCATTTTATACACTAAAACTAAAGGTGCACCACCAAGTAAAAAGGCAAGTATCACGCCAGTAAAGTTAGTTTGTGTAACGGATATAGTGGTTTCGATAGTAGCTTTGTTGATACCAAGAGTTGTTAAGGAGGAAGTATCTCGACTTGTCCAATCGGCTAAAACCATACGGGCTTTGTGCTTTTCCTGTTGATGACTCAGCTGTGCAATTCTATTGCTGTCTTTTATTAGCCGACTGTCCTGTAAGCATAAGTACAAGATCAAGAATTCAAAGAACCAAGGGTAATAAGCTAAAGCAATAAAAAAATAAATGAGCAGTGCAAAAGGCAAGGTAAGCAGTAGTACTGATAGAAAACCAGCAATTTTTCTTTGACTTATCGCCCGTTGTGGGTGATTAACATGAACCGCAAATTGTTTTGCAAGTCGAGCAAATAAAAATAGAGGTTGTTGTTGACGGTATAACGGAATGAAGTGAGCCATTATCAAAGCAGCAAGTAAGATTGCTGCTTGTTGATAATAAGCTAGGTTGTGTTCTAGAAGATGTACTAGTGCATCCTGCATTCTTCAAGTTTACTTATAGATATTCCGTTAACGCCAGTACCATTAGCGCAGAATGGTGACCTGCCTTAATAATATACGAATCAAAATCTACAGCTGAGTCATCATTAGCATTATCCGATAGCGAACGTATCACAACGAATGGCTTTTTAAATTGATAACACACTTGCGCTACGGCAGCGGCTTCCATTTCACAAGCGGCCATCGTTGGGAAGTTAGATAGCATCACTTTTGCGCGCTCAGGATTATTGATAAAGCTGTCACCAGAGCAAATCAAACCTTCAATTGCCTTCACTTCACCAATCTTATCAATGGCTTTACTGGCGGCATCAACCAAAGTTGGGTGAGGTAAATAGGCTGCAGGATGTTGAGGCACTTGTCCTATTTCATAACCAAAAGCGGTAACGTCGACATCGTGATGACGGACTTCGTTTGAAATCACAATATCACCAATAGCTAGCTCTTTTGCGAAACCGCCAGCAGAACCCGTATTGATAATGTATTCAGGGTTATACTCTTGAATAAGTATGGTTGTAGCGATACTCGCAGTTACTTTACCAATACCTGAACGCGTAACAATAAGCTGATGCTCACCATATTCGCCGGATACGAATTCAATACCTGCAATGGTTTTAGTTTGTGGATTTTGTATAGACTTAATTAAGTGAACAACTTCCGGCTCCATTGCGCCGATCACACCAATTTTCATATCTTTTTTGCCTTAGGGGTTACGCTTTTGATTCTAAATATTTTTTAGCATTTGAAGATCATCTGCTGCATGTTTAAGGATCAGGGCTAACCAAGCCTCTTTTTCTTGTTCCCAAATGGCCTCTTCACCATGTTGAAGCTTCTGTGCCGTTTGCTGGATGCGCTTTAGCCCCACAGAGCCCGCGGCTCCTTTGAACTTATGTGCTTCAGAACACAAAATGTCTTTGTCTTTAGACTCATCAGCTTTAACAAGGTTGTCCAAATATTCTGGGAGTAATTGTTCGAACAAAACAACACTTTTTAGTAAGGTAGTCGCGCCAATGGCATTACAATATTGCTCTAATGTATTTAGATCCAAAATGGTGTCTAAGTCCGCTGCTGCCATCCTGCTACCTCTTTCAAAATTTCAACGGTTGAGTGAAAAACAACCTTAGTGGTTATGCTAATGATTGCTTTCCTTGAATAAATTGGTACATCATACCCAGTATGCCTTGCTGTGAAAAGCGAAACCAGTATTTCAGTCGGTTAAGCATCAAGATTTACGAAAGTAGATAACAAGTCGAGATCATTTTTATGAAAAATTTACCAAGTTTGAAAAACTTGCATTACCTTATCCACTTACATCGTGAGCAAAATTTTAACCGTGCAGCCAAAGCGTGCTTTGTCAGTCAGTCAACCTTGTCGACGGGTATCCAAAACCTTGAAGAATTACTTGGTCAACAACTGATTGAACGAGACAATAAATCGTTTATGTTTACTGCGACAGGTGAAGAAGTCGTTGCAAGAGCTCAGCAAGTGTTAACCGATGTTACCGATTTAGTCGACTTGGTTCAGCAGCAAGGAGAGCCGATGACCGGAGAGGTTAGACTTGGCTGTATTCCGACCATTGCGCCTTTTCTACTAGGGCGGTTAGTCAGTCAATGTCAGCAAAAATATCCCGATTTGAATCTACAAATAAAAGAAGACACCACGGAGCAGTTATTATTGGCGCTTGGTGAGGGAAAACTGGATTTACTCATTTTGGCATTGCCCGTAGAAACTCATGGTTTTCATACTAAAAAAGTTGGTATTGACCCGTTTAAAATGATTGTACACAAACAATACGCAGAAGGTCTAAAAGAGCCTGTCGATTATCGCAGTTTACCTGAAAATAGCATCTTCTTATTGCAGCAAGAGCACTGTATTACCGGTCACGCTATCAGTGCTTGTAAGTTACAAGACAATCGCAAGGTTCACCCATTTTCCGCCACTAGCCTCCATACTTTGGTACAGATGGTTAATTGCAAATTGGGAGCAACCTTCTTGCCTCAAATGGCGATTGATAGTGGAATATTACAAGGCACAGAGCTTGAAGCATTAAACCCACCGGGAGAAACACCATACCGTGATATTGGCATTGTATGGCGTCAAACCTCTAGCAGACTTCAAACATTCATCGGTATTGGTCAAGAAGTTGAGGCATTGTTAGAGATAAGATAAGGTCTCTATAGTTGTTTACTCTTTCTTTTTCTTTGTAACTCCAAAGAGTTGCGTTGAATGTTGTTTACCCTTGAGTTTATGTTGACCAAGATCTTGGATATCAAATTCCGATTGCTCCTTATCCAGCCTAAGTGCCGTAGCGGAAGAAATGATCAGCTCTTGTTTTAGTGTGCTGCACTGATCTTGTAACCGAGAAAGTGTATTGAGTACATCACTAAAAAAGCTGATCTCTCGTTTTTGTACCCCTACAACAGCAGTGACAACCTGACCACAATGAATAGCGGCTTTAAACTCAGGAACAAAGCCATATTTTTTCTTGAAGTGAGCGCTATGCCATTTCAGTATTTGATTGAACTCAAAATATAAATGCAGGCAACGTTCTTCCTCAATTCCACGTTCAACTTGCCAATGAAGAAATACGCCATCACCCATATAACGATAGATTTCGGCGCCATTGTTACTTACGGGTTCATTCAGCAGTTTGAAACAGTCTTGAATTAAGCAACTGAAACGATAATCCCCCAGTTTTTCAGCGATCATCGTTGAATTAGACATGTCTAAAAACATAAATAAACGCTGTTCGTATAACGGTCGATGATATTTGCCGATGGCAATATTCAGTAGCTCTCTTGTGCCAACCAATAATCCCATTTGTTCAACAAACGCGAGACTGATCCGAACAAAAATAAGGTAAACCAAAAATAGTTTGAATGAATCACTATAGAGAATGCCTATCGCATCAATTTCCCAAAGAGTGATGTGATGATTTTTGATCCCCCACAGTTCTAAATATTGGAAGAAGCGTCCAATGGTGATTGCGGCGGCCAATAAAATGATGCCTTTGACAAATAAAGATACGATATAAGGCAGACGGTAGATGAAACTGTAATCCACAATGAGATTGGATAACCAGTGTAAACAGCCAAAGATCAGCCCTACACACAGGGCAAGAATTTGAAGATCCATGACGCTATTGGCCCATATGGGAAAGCCTGCATTATGGGAATAGCGGAAAAAAATAAATACTGACATCGCTACTATCCAAGAGATAACAGCAAAGGAAAGCTTTTTCAGTTGATGATCTAATCGCACAGATCAAAGTTCACTCAGTTGAATGGCAGCGCAGTCTATTCAAGAATATGGCTCTAAATCCACCCTGATAAGTGATGTTCGTCACGGTGTTGGGATAATTTTTTTAACGACTAAACATTTTTGCGAGAATTTGTGAGGTAAATTGGGTTTTAAGATAAAAACCACGAGGATTTGTTAATTTAATGCTGCCATCTTCAGTGATACTTTCTGTTAATGCGCGACTATTGGCGGCCTTAGGTCTAAGTTGTAGTACTTCTCCATGACGAGCTGTAATAGATTCAACTTGACCCAAAGCAATCAACTCCATGATTTCTTCCCAGTCCTGTTGAAGTAGCTTTAATTCAACTGGATCGGGTCGCCACAAAAATGGAGTTCCGATTCGACGCTCTGCGACAGGAATATCGCGTTCACCTTCTATTGGAACCCATAACACTTGTTGCAGTTTGTGAAAAACTAAGCTGTCAAAAAAGTTCAGGTTATTCACATTCATCAATGGAGTCGTTGTGACAAATGTGGTTTCTAAAGGTTTTCCATAACGATTTATTGGGATGGTTTTTAGCTCCACGCCAAGGTGAAGAAAGTCTTGTTGAGCTTTAGAACCCGCATCTGCACCGAGTTCAATTTCAATGAGCTGCCCAATCCAGCCTTTATCTCGCTTTAGATCTTTTGGAACGGGTAGTTGATTTAGCTTTGCTAGCTCCTCTAAATTGAGTCCAGCCATGGCATCAGCTCTTAGTAAAAGTTCATCTAGCGATTTAGGTTTAGATTTCATTGAGAGAAAAATGCTTCATGGTTCATGTAAATAGTGTACCAACTTAAACATATTCGTGATACTTGAAGGTGCATACTTCAAGTATCACGAGAATACATGTCTATGGGTGGTTAAAAAATGAGCTGGCATAGGCGTGCTATTCCAATTATTTTATTAATGACCCTAAAAGGATGAATCTAAAAGGGCTTAAAGCATCTGTATTAGCAAAGAGACAAAGTTATACCTGTTACTCCAGTATTACCCTATGTCTTTTCACAATGTTATCCACAGATTACTGGGATAACTCAAGTCTATAGACCATCAAAATGGTTTGGTCAATGAAAAATTGGTGCTAATTCGAGCATTAGAGAACAAAATTATATTTTTCTTGTGTATAAAATTAGTTAGCTAAAAGCTCGAATTTGTGAGTAACTTGAGGTGGTTGTTTTTTGTTCTGTCACTATGGCTAGTATATAGTGATAGGGTTTGCTTTTGTTTTAGTTATTGATAAATAGTGTTTTATTTGTTTTTTTGCCTTTGGTCTTAGTTCTACGTCATATAAAATTATGGAGAATTAATCACAGTTTTCAATAGTTGCGAACAGGGATATCCACAGCTTTTGTGGATAAAAATAAAGTTCAGTAAAAATTAATGTTGATAACTGTAACGTTTTCTATTGGTTATCCAAGATTAATAACAATGGCTAAATTTGCTGGAATCCTTACTTTATGAAACAATCAGTTTATATATTTGCAAAATATTTGGAGTCCATGTGATTGATAGTGACGGCTTTCGTGAAAATGTAGGCATCATTATCTGTAATAAATTCGGTCAGGTTATGTGGGCGAGAAGGTTTGGGCAACACTCATGGCAATTTCCACAAGGCGGTGTCGATGATGGCGAAACCCCTGAACAAGCAATGTATAGAGAATTGTATGAAGAAGTGGGGCTTAAACCTGAGCATGTGACAATCTTATCATCAAGTCGATCTTGGTTGCGATATCGTCTACCCAAGCGCTTGATTAGACAAGATAGTAAACCTGTTTGTATCGGACAAAAACAGAAGTGGTTTTTATTACAATTAAAAAGCCATGAAAAAGCCATTAACCTGAATGCATCTGGTCATCCTGAATTTGATCACTGGCGCTGGGTTAGTTATTGGTATCCGGTAAGGCAAGTCGTGTCCTTTAAACGAGATGTATATCGGAAGGTAATGAAAGAGTTCGCCCCAATAGTACTTGCAATGCAGCAAAGGGATTTTAGTGGCGGACGAAAGAGGTATAAAAAACGTTAGGAACTGATTATTTAGACCACAGTATCTCATAAAAAAGGAGGCAGCCGTTGTTAACTACGCTAAAAAAAATTAGTCAATCAATGGCTGCGGCTGCAAACTATGAACAAGCTTTAAAGGTGCTGGTGACAGGCACTAAAGAAGCCATGCTCACACAATGCTGTTCTATTTTTATTCTTGAAAATCAAAAGCTGGTTTTATCTGCCACTGACGGTTTACAGAAATCGGCCGTTGGAAAAGTTAAAGTCCCTGTCTCAGAAGGCTTAATTGGCTTAACTGTACAGCGTGAAGAACCACTTAATTTAGCCAACGCTCAAAGTCACCCTAATTTTAAAGGTTACCCAGAGGTGATGGAAGAAGACTATAAAGCGCTTCTTTCTGTTCCCATTATTCATCGCAAGCAGGTCCTTGGTGTTATTACCGTTCAGCAACAACAATCTCGCCAGTTCACAGAAAATGAAGAAGCGTTTTTAGTGACGTTAGCTGCGCAGGTCTCTTTAGCAATAGGTGGACTGCAGCAAAAAGAAAAAGTTAATAAAAAGCGCAGCCTAGTCATACTCCAAGGGTTATCAGCCTCTTCTGGTATCGCCATTGCTCCAGCTGTGGTAATGGGGGGGCAGATTACCTTAGAGCAACAGGATGAAGTAAGCAATGATACTAACTTTGAATATGAACGCTTACATTTAGCGATTACACAAACTCGAACCATGCTGGATGAGCTAGCTCAACGTTTTGATCAAGCCCAGCAACAAGATTTAGTATCGATTTTTTCAGCGTTACAGTTATTACTGGACGACAATAGCTTAGGCGGTGAGTTTGAGAAAGAAGTTCAGCTTGGTTGGAAAGCGGAATCGGCAGTAAGCCGAGTTTCTCTAAGGTTTATTAAACAGTTTTCTGAGATGGAAGATCCATACCTTAAAGAACGTGCAAACGATGTTCGAGATTTAGGTCAAAGAGTGCTCAGACATTTAATAGAACCTAATCGTTTACAGATGGAGTTTGATGAACCTGTTATCCTTGTTACCCGTGATGCGGATGCAACCATACTGGCTGAATTTCCTCAAGATAAGCTGGCTGGCATAGTCACTGAATTTGGTGGTGTTAACTCTCATGCAAGTATTATGGCGCGAGCATTAGGTATACCAGCCGTTGTGGGTGTCGATAAATTATTACTGGCGGACTTAACGGATAAAAAACTGATCTTAAATGCCCATAGAGGCATGTTATTGGTTTCTCCAACTCGATCAGTAGTTAAAGAATATCAGGCTTTAATTAAGGCCGAGCGAGCTCAAGAGCGTCGTTATCGTAAAGAAATGAGCGAGCCAACAGTCACGTTAGACGGACATAAAGCTAATTTGTATGTGAATGCAGGGTTATTAGGTGGCATTCAAAACGAAGTGGTTAATGAAGCTGATGGTATTGGCTTGTATCGTACTGAAGTTGCTTTCATGCTTCAGCCGCATTTCCCTAGTGAGATTGAGCAAATCAAGCTTTATGCTGAAGTGTTGCAATCAATGCCTAATCGTCCCGTAGTGATGAGAACCTTAGACGTTGGTGGTGACAAAGCTTTACCTTATTTTCCCATCAATGAAGTTAATCCTTGTCTCGGTTGGCGAGGAATACGTTTATCGTTAGATCATCCTGACTTATTACTCATCCAACTGCGAGCTATGATTCAAGCTGATCATGGTCAACAACAGCTGCAAATCTTACTGCCTATGGTCAGTCAGTTAGATGAGATTGATCGTGCATTAGGGTACATAAATAAAGCGCATCAAGAAATTGAAAGTGAATTAGATAAAAGTATTCCAAAACCCAAAGTTGGAGTCATGATTGAAGTGCCAAGTTTGGTTTACCAGCTGGATCAAGTAGCACAAAGAGTCGACTTTGTTTCAGTAGGCAGTAATGACTTAACTCAGTATTTATTAGCTGTCGATCGTAACAACCCAAGAGTCAGTGAGCTATATGATAGTTACCATCCAGGGGTTTTACGTGCACTACAGCGAATTATGCTGGATTGTCGTCAACACCAGCTAGATGTCAGTGTATGTGGTGAACTAGCCAGCGAACCGATGGGAGCAGCGTTGTTGCTTGCCATGGGGTGTAACAAGCTCAGTATGAACCACGGCAATATCCCCAAAGTTAATTATGTACTGAGAAGGGTTAAGCTCTCAGAGCTTAAGCAAATTTTATCTAAGTTATTAAGTTTGGACAGTGGTCTTGATGTTAGGACGTCGCTTGAGTCTTACTTTGAACAGCAAAATATAAAAGTTAGCTGAGCAATACAAGAAGGGCTTAGCTCTCAAATTCAATCATCATTGGCAAATAATTTGACTGGTCATTCAGCATGATTTCAATTTATATATTCAAATAATATTGCTTTGAGGCTGAGCCTGTTATCATAGAAAAGTTAACATTTTGATGGTTGAGGTTGAGTTGGATTCGTTTTGGATAGCCATTACAGTATTTATGGCTTTGGGTTCTTTGGTTGGGTTTATGGCTGGCTTGTTGGGGATCGGAGGTGGTCTCATCGTTGTTCCAGCCTTATTTTATTTATTACCACAAATGGGCGTTAATGCCGACTATGTTCCATTAATCGCTATTGCCACATCTTTGGCAAATATGGTTCTTACCACTTTTTCTTCTGTAGCCGCACATCATCGCAGGCAAAATTTAGATTGGGGTGTTGCCAAAGTTTTGGTTCCAGGGATCTTCATTGGTGCGGTGTTATCAGGCAGCGTGGCATCGCTTATCCCTGCCGAAGCCATGAAACAATTTTTTGCCATATTTGTCATTTTGATGGCTATCAATATGGCGAGACCAATCAAAGCTGAAGCTAATCAGAGAAGTTTGCCTCCCCCAACTATTCTGTTTGGAATGATGGTTCTCATTGCTATGTTATGTGGCATGCTCGGAATAGGTGGCGGCGTTATAATTGTGCCTCTACTTTGTTATTTCGGACAAAAAATGCAGCGTGCAGTCGGGCTTTCAAGTATGGCTGGCTTTTGTGTCGCGCTTGCGGGAAGCATTGGCTACATTGTTGCAGGGTGGAATGTCACCGATTTACCATCAGCGACAATAGGATATATTTATATACCGGCGTTGGTAGGCATTGCAATTACTTCAACATTAGTCGCTCCACTTGGAGTAAAAGCAGCAATGACGTGGCCGACTCCTGTCCTTAAAAAGGTGTTTGCCTTGTTTTTATTTTTTGTTGGTATTGAACTTGTAATTAGTTCATTCAGCGGTTAGTTTTATTCACAATTTTAATTGGTTACGAAAATACAATGGCATTAGAATTCCCACATATTGACCCAATCATGCTGCATTTAGGCACCTATGAAATTTTTGGGCAAACCTTTGAACCTGCTATCCGTTGGTACGGATTTATGTACTTAGTTGGCTTTGTTGCTGCGATGGTTTTATTAAATCGCAAAGCGGATAAATCCAATGGGGTTTGGACAAGAGATCAGGTTTCAGATTTGTTGTTCTATTCATTTTTAGGAGTCATTTTAGGTGGACGGATTGGCTATGTGCTGTTTTATCAGTTCGACTACTTCTTATCTGATCCTATGTATTTGTTTCGAATCACCGAAGGTGGAATGTCATTTCACGGTGGCTTGATTGGCGTAATTTTAGCTTTCGTTTATATCTGCTTTAGCCAGAAACGTAACTTCCTTGCTGTTGGTGATATGGTCGCCCCAGTAGTACCAATTGGTTTAGGTGCTGGACGCATTGGTAACTTTATTAATGGTGAACTTTGGGGAAGAGTAACCGATGTACCGTGGGGTATGGTGTTTCCTGGAGCAGGGCCGTTGGCGCGTCACCCATCTCAACTGTATCAATTTGCCTTAGAGGGCGTGGCGTTATTCTTAATCTTATATTGGTTCAGTAAACGTACCAATAAAGTTGGTGCAGTATCAGGTATGTTCTTACTTTGCTACGGTATCTTTAGAAGCTTGGTTGAATTTGTACGCCAGCCTGATGCCCAGCTTGGCTTATATTTAGGCGAGTTTACTATGGGGCAAATCCTTTCCCTACCAATGATTCTTTTAGGCTTATATCTTATCTTTAGAAAGCAAGGACTGCAGCAATGAAGCAATATTTAGATCTTTGCCAGCGTATTATTGATAAAGGCGTATGGGTTGAAAATAAGCGTACAGGAAAGCGCTGCTTAACTGTGATTAATGCCGATTTAACCTATCATGTTGATCGTAATGAATTGCCACTGGTGACGACACGCAAAAGCTATTGGAAAGCAGCTATCGCTGAGCTACTAGGTTATTTACGTGGTTACGATAATGCGGCTGATTTTCGTAAAATTGGCTGTAACACTTGGAATGCCAATGCGAATGATAACGAAGACTGGCTAGCGAATCCAAACCGAAAAGGTGAGGATGATATGGGCTTTGTATATGGCGCCGTGGCACGTAATTTTCCTAAACCAGATGGTGGTAGTGTTGATTTAATTAAGCAAGTCGTCGATGACTTATCTAAGGGCATTGATAATCGAGGTGAAATTATTACCTTCTATCATCCCGGCTCCTTCCACTTAGGTTGTCTTCGTCCTTGTATGTTCCAGCATCAGTTTTCTATTTTAGATGGCACCCTTTATTTAAACAGTTATCAACGCAGCCAAGACGTTCCTCTAGGTGGTAACTTTAATGCGGTTCAAGTGTTTGCTTTGCTTAAAATCATGGCGCAAATTACAGGCCTGAAAGCAGGTAAGGCCTATCATAAGATAGTGAACGCTCATATTTACGAAGACCAATTAGAGCTAATGCGAGATGTTCAGGTTAAACGCGAACCGTTTGCATCGCCTCAATTGCACATAAACCCTGAAATTAAGACCTTTGAAGATTTGGAAACATGGGTTACCTTGGATGACTTTGACGTGACGGGGTATGAACATCACGAAGCGATTAATTATCCGTTTTCAGTTTAAATCAAACGAATAACATCGAAAGCTAAGTCATTATGACTTAGCTTTTTTGTCGATATGGAAATCAAAATGAATAAAAACAAGAACAAACAAATAATACATTGGGAGAAGTGGACGGCACTTGGCACTGTTTTAATGGCTGTCTGTGCAATTGCGACTTCTTTATGGCAAGGGCATTTACTGAAAACCCACAATGAATTATCAATTTACCCTCACTTGGCGCTTGAAGTGAATACAGATCCGACTCCCAACGGCAGGATGACTTTAAGTATGTACATTAATAACCAAGGGCTAGGGCCTGCGAATGTGACTCATGTAGATATCTTTTGGGGAGATGAAAAGTTAAATAAAACCATAGATATTTGGAAGCAGATTAAATCTAAAGATTTCAAGAAAGATTGCCACAGAGGTTCAGGAAATATCAATCGATTCTATAAAGTTGAAGATAAACAAATGGTGATTAAAACGGTTAATTGCCCTTTAACATCCGAACAAATGTGGGAGTTGATGGATAATTTACGCTTTAAAGTAACGTACGAATCACTTTATGGTGAAGAGTTTGTACAAGAGTGGATGTAGGTGAGCCAAACTGTTTGTCACCAATATGCCCAATAAATGTGAATAAAAGGTTGATAATAATTAACTAAGTTGTTTTTGGCTAATCTAATACAATGTCTGTATTGAAGTATATTTTGTAGGTGCAAAATGGCAGCTCGTGCAGACTTAAATCCCGATGTGATAACTCCTAACTATGGGACAATTTCACCCAAACAGCCTGATACCCCTTCTCAATCATTTACTAATGCAGATAGGAGTTACTCGTTACTGGTGAACGTCGGAAAAAGTGCTCAACAGCCTCAAGCGCCACAGGGACAGTTTCATAAAGCTATTGATTTAACAGCGCTTAGCTATGCTGAACAAAAGCCTATTGTAGTGTCACAGTCATACTCAGTAAGTAAAGGAAGTAGTGACTTCGAATCAAGTATGATTATGGTGTGCTGCGTTTTATTGGTGATTGTATTGTTTATAGTAGGTATGGCAGTGGTTTGTTTATGGGCTGAAAATAAGTGGGGCTCATAGAGCTATACCAAGTCTAATAGCTTAAGTTGAGGCATTAATATAAGGCTAAGAAGCAAAACTTAACATGATATAAAAAACGGGCAAAAGCCCGTTTTTTTCATCCATAACTTAAATGATTAAAGATTAAAGTTTACATTAGCCATTAACCACAGCTTATCAGTATCAGCAGTTAAGCCTTTGTCTGAAGCCGAAGTCGTATCAGCATCATAACTCGCGTATTTTACTAGCACGGTAGTTGTTTTATGCACTTTAGCACTTGCTACTAAATCGTACTCAGTGCCGTAGTCACGTTTGTTATTGACTGATTCGAACTTGTGATAGAAAGCGGCCAAATTAACAGGGCCAACTTTGGTCGCGACTTTACCATAGTAATCTCTTAAGCCATCTTTGGGGGTGGCTAAGAACTTATCTGCAAAACCATTGAACTTGTGAGCTGTCGCTAACGGTGTACTAAAGCCATATTGACCGTGGTCATCACCCAGTTCTTCCATACCTAAGGTAAATTTGAAAGCGGAAACACTTGCTGTACCGTCGATTGCAAAATAGCCTGCGTCAAAATCACGATATTCTTGTTTCGCATAACTGGCATGTGCGCTTAACCAACCGAATTTACCTGTATAGTCAAAGCCAATCGTATTATTTTGATCAGGCCAATCGTTATCGTTCAACAGGTAAGCGAAAGCGGTCACATTCAACATCTCGCTTTGCTTATAAGTGGCGTTAATAAAGTGGAAATAACCGTTAAGAGAACTTTTAGGGCCGTCTGGACCAAAAATACGGTTAACGTGGTAAACAAAGCTGTAATCAAGTGAAAAATTATCATTGAAGGTGTATTGACCACGAGCACCATCAAACGTTTGCTCGTTTTGGCGCCACGCCACGCCACCTACAAAACGTTGGTTACCCAAATTAATACGCTGGCGACCCAGAGTGAACGCACCATTCTCACCTTGATACATCACATTTAACTGATTTAAATCAGTACCCGTTGGGTCCGCAACGACTGGATACCCTTTTACGTTGTCATGGTTATTACCGCTGTTATATCGCTCAGCACCAATACGAGTCACGTTATCGACTTCTGCTAGCACTCGATAGTTACTGAATGTGCCACTTTTAAAGGTGAGTCGGCTGCGAAGCGTTGAAGCATCAGCTTGTTCTTTAATGCCTTGTTGGTCGACATTCTCATAGCGATAGCGGAAGTTAAGGTTAGTAGAGCTACCCTCCAAAAAACCTGTATTACTATCAGCTAAAGCTGGTACTGATGAGATGCTACCGAGGACAGCTAATAAAACTGCCGATTTCTTAAAGCTTGGGCGTTTATTCATCATGGATTATCTCTCACTAGTGATTATTTATATTTGGTTTAATGCGTGAAGCTATTATGTGCTTTTTATTTTTTATGAAGTTGACCGAAATCAAGAGTAAATAATATTTGCTGTAGTCAGGCTATCAGTTATTGGAATTTAGACTTAGATTGAAATGGTCTTTCCAATAAAAGCTGGCTATAAACAGAGGGATGGAAATGAAGGCTGGTATCCATGAAATCGCTGAATTGACACCGTGGAGATTTAGCCACTCCATTAGCAAAGGAGAGCAACCTCCAATAGTTGAAAATGCCAGATTGAGACATAAAGCGATACCGGTAAATCTTATTTGAGTGGGCATAAGTTCACTGAGTGTGGCTTCATAAACGCCACTGATCAGAGCTGAATTAACAATTAGAGGTAAGAATGCTAAGAGTAAGCTGCACTTATAAAAGCAATGGTAGCTTAAAGGTAGTAGAAAGATGATGATACAACTGAGTCTGATTATTGGAATTCGTCCTATCTTATCGGACACTAAGCCAGAGACTATGGCGCCAATGCAGGTACATATGAAGCTCAGTAAAATGAATGTATGCATAGAGATTGGTAGCGCTAGAGTGATGTCTGAAAGATAGTAAAGTTGATAGATGCTAGAAATCGCAATGGCGGGAGCAGAGGTAATGAGGACTCCTAAAATGAGTTTACTTTTATATCGCCGTAGGAAGATTTTAGCAGGGAATGTTTCGACTTTATTTTTTAATTCTAGGAAGACTGGAGTTTCGGAAATAGATTGGCGTAAATACAGACTGAACAGACTAAATAATGCCCCTGCAATATACATTAATCGCCAGCCATATTGAGTAAAACTATCATGAGAAAGATAAGTCGTTAGCAAGACTAAAAGGCCACTGGCGACGACATTACCGCTTGTCACTCCTGCAACAATAAGTCCTGTGGTAAATCCTCTGCGGTTAATTTCACTATGCTCAGCAGCAAATACAATTGCTCCGGGTATTTCTCCACCTAGTGACAAGCCTTGTATCAAGCGCAGAAAAATCAAACAAATTAATCCGACATAGCCAGATTCGGCGTAGCTAGGCAATAATGCAATCCCAAAGCTGGCAGCGGTCATGATGGCTACTGTTTTTATGTACGTAGATTTACGACCTAATCGGTCGCCATAATGACTAAACCAAATTCCACCTATAATACGAGTCAAATACCCAGATGCAAATATGCTTAATAGGAGCAGCTGGTGAGTTTGTATATCGGAGTGAGGAAATAGTATCAGTCTTAATGTTGGTGCTAAGAAAATCAATAATGCAAAGTCATAAAATTCGAGCATAGAGCTCATAGTTGTTATGAGCTTTATTTTCGCAATTTGGTTCATCTCAGGCTATTGATAATCAGAAGTAAATATTCTGAGAGGTTCGAAAAGGATCTCCTTTCTGAGCGACGTCACCAGCAATCGTAACCAGAAGCGTTTTTGCAGCAATGCCCCCCATTTTTGTTCCTTGTGTGACTGTAGGTTGAACTGCATTTACTACGGGCTTAGGGACTAATGCCTGTGCTTGTTGCTGCCAAAGTATTGCAGTTCCCATTCTTGTTGTCACAGATAAAGCAACGTCCCAAAGGCTAGTTTGAGTGCCTTTCGGTTCGGAAGGCTCTTCATCAAGAACGTTATGATTAGCTAATTTTGCGGCGATTTCAGATACTGCGGCTCCAAAAGCTTGCGGCGTACCTTTTGTCTTTAAAGGGCCTGAACTTGTTATTAACACATCCCCTGCTCCTGATATAAAACGATAATAACCAGAGCTAGCAACTTCAGGGGCAACTTTATAAACAGCTTCATCTGCTAAGGATTTAACGAAGGCTACGCTACCGTTGATTGCTGCGGCTTTAACGCCACCGAACATCAAACCGCTCAACATCGCTCCTCCCACGGTTTCAGCCTTTTCGAATAACGTTGAATAACTTGGTGCTGGTTGCACTGCTGTTGTCATTTCTGTCATCAATTGCTCCTCGTTAGCACAGGGATAAATAGGTGGGATAATGGGAAAAGATGCTACACTAGCGTCCGATTTCGAAAAAATTAAACTTTATTAATCTGTTACTTAGGGTTGCTCTCGTGACAAATACATCCGTCAAGGTTTCTCAGCTTTCTTGGAGCCCAAACGATTCATTTGTGTTAGATGATATTCACTTCGAATTGAAAACAGGAAAAGTACTGGGAGTGATCGGGCCTAATGGATCAGGGAAATCCAGTATTCTTCGGTGTCTCTATGGCTATATTAAAGATTGCTCAGGCTCAATCAGACTATTTGATAAACCTCTGAAGGAATACTCTTCACTAGAGTTGGCTACCAAAATTGCCGTAGTACAACAAGATACTCCGAGTAATATTCACCTGACTGTTGAACAGCTGGTGGAACTTGGATTGACTCCTTATCAATCCTTATTGTCTTTAAAGCAACCTGATAAGGCACTCATTTTAGATGCGATTTCAACGGTTGGATTGTCTGATAAAGTCGGACAACAATTTCATACACTATCTGGTGGCGAGAAACAAAGAGCATTAATTGCAAGAGCTCTAGTCCAGCAACCTGAATTGTTGATTTTAGATGAACCAACAAATCACCTAGATATTCGATATCAGATCCAACTCCTCAGTATTATTAAGGAGTTATCTATCTCGGTTGTCATAACCATCCATGATTTAAATCTCGCCAGTGCTTTTTGTGATCAATTACTGTTGCTTAATACTGGAAAGGTTGTGGCTTATGATAAACCTACGAAGGTACTTACTCAGGAAAATATCTCAACCGTATTTGGAGTAGACTGTCAGATAACGGCAGATCCCGAACTTGCTAAGCCTCATATAAAATACTGCTATCAGCTTCAGCCGCAACGTAAAAACAAGGAACAAGCATGAAAAACGCCTTTGGTATGAATATCACAGGGTTGATGATGCTTATCATCAGTGTTTTTGTCTCGTTAAGTTTTGGCTCTGTAGAGACATCTTTTTCCGATGTATGGGAATCAATGATGGCTCCTACCTCAACGGATTTAATGAGCCGTATTATCATTGATCTTCGTCTTCCTAGAGTGATATTAGCCTTGTTAGCCGGTGTTGGATTAGCGGTAACAGGGCAGACATTACAAACGGTTACTCGAAATCCATTGGCCGACCCTTATTTATTCGGGATAAGTTCAGGGGCTTCATTTGGCGCAGTTGCTTTTACCATCTTAGCGGCCTCTGTTGGTGTAACTGCGAGTCTTGCAGCGTCGTTAGGGATCACTGCTTTTGCTTTTACAGGAGCCGCTGCTTCGGTTTTTTTAGTTTTGATTCTATCTGGGGTTCATCAACAACTTCAGGTAGAGCGAATGCTGTTATCTGGGGTGGCGATTTCATTCATGTTTTCGGCATTCAGTAGCTTGTTGCTTTACTTTGCTCAACCTCAAGCCGCAGCCTCTGTTTTATTTTGGGGGCTTGGCAGTTTTACTCAGGCTAATTGGGAGATGTTGCTATGGCCAACGATAGTTGTTACTTGTTCCATATTGGCTCTACAATTGCTTCAACCTTGGATTAATACTCTACAGCTTGGAGATGAAACCGCGCAAACCCTTGGTGTACCAGTTCAAAAATTACGCTTGAGTGTACTGCTTATTTGCTCTCTTATTACGGCTGTTTTAGTCGCAAATTGTGGAGGAATAGGTTTTGTTGGCTTAATGATACCGCATTTGGTTCGTATGATATTTCGAACAAACTCTTTAGCACTTTCAGGCTTAGTTGGGGGCATTTTTATGGTGTGGGTTGATGTGCTTGCTCGTACTCTTTTATCTTCGCAAGAATTGCCAGTTGGTATCATCACAACGGCATTAGGCAGTGTATTCTTTATTGGAATTATGAGTCGTAAAACTCATAGCTGACTTCTCGTTAAGTAAACTTCTTATTAAAAATGGTTTAGTTTTTTAGCCAAGTTTGGCTATCAGGGGTATCTTTAAACTGTGCTGGTTATCAGGGCTTAAGTCATGTCTGAAATATCAAATACAGCAGCAATCTATGAAAATCGGTTCCTAAGAGCTTTCAATATTGGTCCTAAACAATACCAAGGAATACATAATGCGAAGAGCCGTGAAGAGGCTCGACAGTATAGAACTGTGTGGCAAAAGATCAGTGATTGGTTTTTTGGAGAAAACTACCGAGTGTATGATCAGCTAAACTTGCTGCTACGTTATTCAAATAAAGATGAAATAAATTTAGAGCAACTGCATTATTTAATGTTGGCATTTAATGAGTTGAGAGACTGTTGTTGTTATGAATTTGAAGAGATGTTTAGAGTTAACATTATTGATTCAGGGCAGGGGCGTTTTAGCTTTTCTTTTAATATAAAAGGGCTAGGAGATTTGCACGTACCACAAGATGATTCGGAACATCCACAAGCCGTTGCAGAAAATTATGACCGAGAGCCAACAGTTGTTGCATATGCTTCACGTGGAGGTTGGGAAAAACCATTATACGCTTCAACTTCATTACCCATTCCGATAACGATTCAACCTCAACGACAAGGGCGAAGAAGAACTCAGCCTCTTTCTGGAGTACAGCGAGAAGTAGAGAACATTCTTGCACACGCTAGATTCGATCTTGATATGCTAAATCAATGTATTATTCGAAGGGAGGCAACAGCTAACACTCTTGAGAAAAAATGGAACGAAGATATTAGAGATCTTATGGAAGGGACTTTTTTACAAGCAATTGAAGATTTACAACAAGTTGATCCTGAAAGAAAGTGGGATCTTAAGCAAGTCCAGAGACGGATTGGTAAAAAGTAGGGCAGACATTGTCTGCCCTGTCTATTATTAGCTATTTATTCGCAAAGTACTCTTTGGTTAACTTAAAGACCACAGGGCTAAGTAGCAGTAGAGCGATCAAGTTTGGTAAAGCCATCATTGCATTTAAAGTATCTGCCAATAACCAGATGAATTTTAAAGAGCTTACCGCGCCAATTGGAATCGCAATAATCCATAAAATTCTAAATGGCAGTACGGCTTTCACACCAAATAAGTACTGAAGACATTTTTCAGAATACAAACTCCAGCCCAAAACAGTAGTAAAAGCGAAAATGGCTAATGCGATTGAGACAATATGCTCCCCCGCCGGAATCGCGGTTGCGAAAGCTTGAGAAGTTAATGCCGCACCATCTGCGCCAGAAGTCCACTCACCTGATACAACAATCGCTAAGCCTGTAATTGAACATACAATCAAGGTATCAATAAAAGTACCTAGCATAGCAACTAAACCTTGAGACACTGGGTTTTTAGTTTGAGCTGCAGCGTGTGCAATCGGCGCACTACCTAAGCCTGCTTCGTTAGAAAACACACCGCGAGCCACACCAAAGCGAATGGCAGCCCAGACTGCTGCACCAGCAAAACCACCAGTAGCGGCTGTGCCATTAAATGCTGAGTTGAAAATAAGGGCAACGGCTGCTGGAATTTCAGAAATGTTTACGATAAGCACGAACAAACCAGCACTGATATAGAAGAGAGCCATTAGAGGAACAAGCTTACCTGCCACATCAGAAATACGTTTTATTCCCCCCATTAGCACTAAGCCAACTAGTATCATCATTGCAATACCAGTCATTAGAGGGTCGATACCAAAACTAGATTCTAAGGCATGAGCTACTGAGTTTGATTGAACCGTATTACCAATACCAAAACCAGCAATTGAACCGAAGACAGCGAAAGCACCACCTAACCATGCCCATTTTTTGCCTAAGCCGTTTTTGATGTAAAACATTGGGCCGCCAATGTGGTTGCCATTTTCATCTGTTTCACGATATTTGACAGCAAGAACAGCTTCTGCAAATTTTGTCGCCATACCCACAAGGGCTGTACACCACATCCAAAATAGTGCGCCGGGGCCACCAAGAACAATGGCAGTAGCTACACCAGCAATATTACCTGTACCTACTGTGGCTGAAAGTGAAGTCATCAAAGCATTAAAAGGGCTGATTTCGCCTTCTTTCTCATCCCCTTGCTTGGGGCTACGACCACGCCAAAGTAGCTTAAACCCTGTACCGAGCTTGAGTATTGGCATTAATTTAAGGCCAATAGTAAGGAATAACCCTACACCCAAGATAGCAACCAGCATTGGTACACCCCATACAACGCTGTTTACCGCCGAAATCCAGCTAGTAAGCATTTCCATAACACTTTTTCCTGTGTTTTATTAAATTAGAACCCAAAATTTGATTTGAGTGATTGTTGTAATTTGGTTAACAACTTATCGAAAACCACTGAGCTTGCCAAGTTGAAGATTGCATATTTATGTCATAAAAAACAAAAAATGTTTTTTCAAGTCGTTCTAAAATCATAAAACCACAAGGGATTAATAAGGATTAACAGTACTTTAATGTGGGTTATATATTTGAATTTAAACAAGTATTTTTATTGGTGAACCCGTGTGGTTATTTTGTGACTAGATTTTTAATTTTTGAAGAATAAAGTAATTTTTATCCTAACTTCAAATAGTTACTCAAATGAGTTTTGACAAAATAGGTTCTGATGAAACTTTGCAAAGTCAGAATGACTACTCTACAAATGATCTTGATGCTGAGCCACAAGATTTTCATTCTGCTGGTTTAGATCAGCAAAATGTCTTTACCAAACAGACAACAGTTGAAGGCAAACCTCAAAAAGATAGAGCTGAACGACTAGAGGCCAAACCTTTAATGGGATCTGAAAAACCTCAACCGCACCCAGAGGTACAAATTAAAATTAAGCCGTTGGCTGTCGAAACAAAATCCATTCGCGATGAACTTCTTGCCACAGCACAAAGAAGGAAAGAGGTGAGTGGTGCTTCTGCATCTTCGGAGGTAGGTGGTATTAGTGCAAGCCGTGATGAAGATAAGCCTAAAATGACGCCAAGCAAGCCAATAAAGGTGGTCTCGCCATTACGAACTAAGGTTGTTGAGCAAGATGATGGTCATTTAGCTGATGATGAAGAAGAGCATAGTGTTGGGAGTATGAAGTATATTCCTGGTACTAATATTGCTGAATTCCCTTTACAAAGGCCGGTGCTGTTTTCACAAAAAGAGCAGCCAGCTCTGCAAACGGGAGCAAAGTCTAACAAAATACCAATGAGTTACCCCAAAGTAGCATCTGAAGTAGCAGGGGCACGTGGTTCAAGTCTTGAAATGTCTGCTCAAGTTATGCATACAGCAGGGAGTGCTAGATTTGATCCTTCTACGCTAACAAAAGGCAGTGAGGTTGTTACTGAGTTTCCGAAACATAGAGTTAGCGGTTTTCAGAGTAAGGATAGTCAAAGGCGTGATGCAATGAGAAACAGGGATTATCACGATAATTTGTTAGGTTATGGCATTCGAACTGTAGGGGCAAGAAAAGTTCAGCCACAACCGCCTGCTCCAGTTGGTGAAGGTCAGAGATTGGTAGAACCTAAACCACCCTCTCAAGGCAAGAAAGAGATCACAGAAACAAAGGTTTTGACTGACGATGAGCTGAGAAGAAAAAGGCTTGAAAGGTTAAAAAATCTAAAATAATCATTTTTTATTCGTTACGTAAATAAACCGGACACTAAGCGGACAGTGAGCGGTGTCCGTGGACATTCTAATATTTCTATCAAATCTAATTTTTTTCAGTAAGCTTCTGTTAATTAAGGTTAAAGTGTTTTGGCACACTAACTGCTAATCCTAAGGTAAGATAAAACATGGATAGCGGTTATGATTCAGGACACCAGCAGACAAGATACTAGTTTAAGGCCTTCAGCTAAAACAAGACTAATGAAGCCTTTGGGTCTAATTGCCATTTTCTCAGCTGTTTGTGCTGGAATATGGGTGACGCTAGGAAGCGATTCAGCCAGTCATTCGATAGATAAAGATGAGCTTAGACTATCAACTATCATACGCGGTGATCTGACTCGCGATATTGCGGCAACAGGTAAAATTGTGGCTGCTAATGCCCCTGTGTTATACAGCACAGAAGCGGGTGTGGTTACCTTGGTGGGTAAGCCAGGAGATCAAGTTAAAGCCGGTGATATTCTTGCAACCATCACCAGTCCTTCATTAGCCAACCAAGCAAAGCAGCAGCAATCGACGCTTTCTGCGATGAAAAGTGAGTTTGAACGAACCAAACTTACAGCGCGTAGCGAGCAACTTACTGCTCAACGCAGTCTCGATATGGCGCAAGTCGAAATGGCGGCAGCCGATCGTGAAAATCGTCGCGCGCAGCTACTCATCAAAGATAATCTGATTTCAAAAATCGATTTTGAAAAAAGTAAAGATGATCTCAATAAAGCGAAGCTTCAATACAAGCATGCCAGCCAAGAGCTTGAGTTGATCAGAGAACGACTCGCATTCGAAGTAAAAAATAAATCGTTAGAAGTTGAGCGACAAGCCTTAGTCGTAGCCGATTTAGAAAGGCAATTACAAGAGCTACAAATTAAAGCGCCTGTTGATGGCATCATCGGCAACTGGTTAGTAGAACAAAAAGCTCGTATAGCCGCCAGTCAGCCTGTACTGACCGTGGTCGATTTAAGTGCCTTTGAAGCTGAGCTTTCAGTACCTGAATCTTATGCCGATGAAATTGGTTTAGGCATGGATGTGGAGCTAAATATTGGCGGTAACAAAATTATGGGTAGTTTATCAGCCATTTCACCAGAAGTTCGAAATCGTGAAGTAACCACTCGTGTTCGCTTTACTCAAAACTCATCTCTTAAGTTAAGACAAAACCAGCGTTTATCAGCCCGAGTACTACTTGAAAACAGACCAAATGTATTAATGGTCAAACGCGGTGCTTTTGTGAGTTCAAGTGGTGGTCGTTATACCTATCAACTGGATGATGAACTGGCAAAGCGTATTTCTATTCAACTTGGTGCTCAGAGTATGAGTCACATCGAAGTGCTATCTGGGGCAAAAGAAGGGGACGTTTGGGTTGTGTCTGATCTGTCCAGCTTTAAAGAGTCCGATCAAGTGAGGGTTCGATAATGAAACGTAAGCTGATTGCTGCAATGGCATTACTGCTATTAACTGTCGCATTTCACCATGTGTTTGCAGAAGTTAATCATTGGTCGGTAATGGGGCTAGTTGCAATCGAAATCACGGAATTAGTTTTTAGTAGTTAAACAAAATTGTGAATAAGCTTGAGAGCTCCGAGGGAACAATAATGAAAACGCCAACAGAAGCGCACATCTGATAGGCAGGAAGCCTGAATGCCATGAAGCACATGGATGTGCGTGAATGGCCATGTGCTGACGACCGTGACATCCTGTCACGGACGGTTGTCTTATTTCATTATTGTTCCTCTATGGTTTTCTCAGCATGCTCGCCATCTACGTATTTGGTGAGTAAATAGATTTGAAAATTTGAGATAAGGAAATTCAGTATGTTGAAAATGAATAATGTCAGCAAAATTTTTAAAACCGAGCTGGTGGAAACTCATGCATTGCGTGATTTTAATCTCACAGTGAATGAAGGCGAATTTGTGGCAGTGACGGGACCTTCGGGTTCAGGAAAAACCACCTTTTTAAACATTGCTGGTTTATTGGAGCCATTTAGCCAAGGGGAATTCGAATTAGATGGTATTGATGTTTCTAATTTAAATGATAACCAAAGAACACAAATTCGAAATGAAAAAATCGGTTTTATCTTTCAAGGGTTTAATTTAATTCCTGATTTGAACTTAGCCGAAAACGTAGAAGTACCATTGCGTTACAGAGGGATGGGACGTAAAGAGCGCCAACAACGAGTCAATGCCTCGCTTGAACAAGTGGGATTAGGTTCTCGTCATCGACATTTGCCTTCACAGCTTTCTGGTGGTCAGCAACAACGTGTGGCTATTGCTAGAGCATTAGCGGGTGAGCCACGTTTTCTACTCGCTGATGAACCAACAGGTAACTTGGATAGCCTAATGGCGCGCCAAGTGATGGAACTATTGGAAGACATCAATCGTAAAGGCACCACCATCATCATGGTAACCCATGATCCAGAGCTCGCTCGTCGAGCGCAAAGGAATATTCAAATAGTGGATGGTCAAGTGTGCGATTTCACCATGTATCAACCGCAGCAAGACACTGGAAAAGAAACCAAATTAGAAGAAGCATTGAGTGAGTAGATTTATGTGGTTCAGAGAGTACAGCCAAGAAAACACCGACACGCTGCAAGCCCATCCATGGGTGCTTGACCTCGGCATCCATGCCTCGGACAGTCGGCTTATTTCTTAACAGTACTCCAGTTCACTCTGTTGAATACTCAAAATTTAAGGAAAGAAAAATGTTTCTACATTATTTAGATTTAGCGTGGCGAAGTATTCGCAAAACGCCGGCATTGTCACTACTAATGGTGATCGCTATCGCGATTGGTATTGGCATTACAACTACAACACTCAACATTTACCAAATGATGGCGTTTAATCCAACGGGTGAAAGAAGTGAGCAGTTACATGCAGTGCAGTTATGGAGTCAAGGTACTGATACATGGGATGAATTTCATATGCAGGTCACGTATCAAGATGCTATGAACTTGAGAAAGTTATCACCGCAATTTAAGCAGTTAGTGCAAATGCGCTCAGGCATGGTGATTCAATCAGATAACAAAGATTTCGAGCCTGAGTTAAGAGCTGTTCGAGTAACCGATGGTGATTTTTTTAGTATGTTCTCTGTACCATTTCGTTATGGGAGTTCATGGAGCAAACAAGTTGATGAAAGTGCTGCCTATCAAGTGGTGATTAGCGAAAACTATAACCAAAAAATCTTTGGCGGTGGTGACAATGTGGGTAAAACTATTTTCTTGAATCGAAAGCCATATCAAATCGTTGGCATCATTGATAGCTGGAATCCTCAACCTAGATTTTATGATCCTATGAATGGTGCCTTTAGTAATGCTGAAGAAATTTTTGTTCCTTTTTCATTATTAGCCATTGAGAAATACCAAGTTTGGGGAAATACCAGTGGCTGGAAATATGAAGAAGTTAAAACCTTTGAAGATAAACTGTTATCCGAAAAAGTATGGCTACAGTTCTGGATTGAGTTAAACACTGTAGAAGAACGTCAGCAATATAAACAAATTTTGACGGATTATGTGGCAGAACAGAAAGCACTAGGACGCTTTACTGATAATAAGTCTGCATCAGAATCACATAAGCTCAATACGGTTGAAGAATGGTTAGAGCACTCTGAAGTGGTAAAAGAAGATAATCGTATTTTAGTTGGCTTGAGCTTTTTATTTCTCTCTGTTTGTTTGGTTAATATTCTTGGCTTGATGCTCACAAAATTTTTAAAACGCGCACCAGAAGTTGGCGTAAGGAGAGCCATTGGTGCCAGTCGCTTTCAGATCTTTAGCCAGTATATGGTGGAAGTCGGCATTATTGGATTATTAGGCGGTATTACTGGTTTAGTTCTTGCTTCAGGCCTACTTTACTTGCTTGGTGAGCGATTTGCCATGGATTCATCATTAATTAGTCTTAGCCATAGCATGTGGTTTATTGCGCCTTTTATCGCCATTGTTACGACGTTACTGGCAGGTGTTTTCCCTGCATGGAAAGTCTGCCATACCAAACCAAGTATCTATTTGAAAAGCCAGTAAGGGAATACCATGTTACATATCAAACCTATTGTTAGTGCCTTATGGCGAAGTAAAAGTGGCCCTGTTCTGTTGTTACTGCAAATCGTTTTATCGGTGGCGATAGTGGCAAATGCGAGTTTTATTATCCATGAACGACTGCAAAAGATGACGCGTGATTCAGGGATTGAAGAGCAAGAAGTATTAACCATTAACGTTTATAACTTTGGTGAAAATGTCGATTACGATTTACAGCGTCGCAAAGACATTGAAATCATAAAAGCATTACCAAATGTAAAAAATGCTTCATTAGTGAGTATGTTGCCGATGAGTGGTAGTGGTTGGTCATCGGGGTTTACAGCTGAGCCTTATGATCCTAAGAAACCACATCAACACTCTGTGTCTTCAGGGATTTATTTTAATGACCACCATTTCATCGATACATTTGGGTTAACCTTAGTTGAAGGAAGAAATTTTCGAGCTGATGAAATCAGTTTTTCTCAAAATCTTTCGGATGTGAAAGCTATCATCTCAAAAGCGTTTGCGACAGAAATGTGGGGGAATGAATCTGCAATTGGAAAGAAGTTCTATCACGGTTTTAAGGAGCACATTACCGTAGTCGGTGTGTTGGAGTTTCTACAGGGTGATAGTGTAGGGAGAGATACCTTTGAAAATGGGATCATTCTCAGTTACGACTTTATTGGGGCGGGTAAGAATGCTATTTATACCATCAGAGCCAATGTAAAAGATATTCCTCAATTAGAAAAAGACATCAAAGATGCATTGATGGCTGATAACCCTTATCGAGTATTTCAAGGTTTCGAGACCATTGCAGAAATCCGAAAAGAAGCATACCGAAATGATGCTCTAATGGTTAGTGCATTGTCGATGATCATTGTTCTTCTTTTGGTTATTGCCTCTCTAGGTCTATCTGGCATGGTAATGTTCAATATTCAAAAACGCACCAAACAGATTGGTACTCGCCGAGCATTAGGAGCGAAAAAGCGCGATATCATCCAGCAGTTTTTAATGGAAAATTATCTGATTTGTGCTGCTGGTGCTTTGCTTGGTGGGATACTTGCTGTCCAGTTAGGTAATCAATTAATGCGCCACTATAACTTGCCTATGTTGGATCTGAGTTACGTCTTTTTCACTGTCGCTGGGTTGTTTGTTGTTACCACTATTGCAGTGTTGCTTCCAGCAAGAAAAGCGGCGGCTATATCGCCAGCAATTGCGACCAGAAGTGTTTAACTAAGTAATCATCACATTAGGTCAGGCTACTAAATGAAGAAAGAGCAGCTAATTGCTGCTCTTTCAAAGTGTGTTGATTTAGTAATAGATTAAGGCGTTGATATACACGAGACATAAACTGGCGTTGTGGCTCTGGGGAAAGTGCCATTTGATGTATTATTGAGTGACTCACTTGTCATGTCTGCACCAGATATTGATGTCGTTGCATATAAGTAAAACGTTGGCCATCCTGCAAAGTCCCACATGCTTCCTCTATTTGATTGAAGTCCGCGAATTTGGGCTCGGGTAGCTCTAGCCCAGTTGTTTCTGCCACCGAAAGAGAATGAGTTTAAATCGTCACACCAAGCTTGATATTGTCCGCCAGAACCATCATCTGGACCCGCTTGTGTGAACCTCCCAAAGCCTCCTCCACTTGGCCCTTGATTACCATTTTCAGTAAAAATTATCGAATAGTTCTTTGATGAGCCTGCCCCTTGTGTGTAACTCAAAGCCTGTAATGCAGGTAGACTTGGGGATGAGGTAAACCAATTATTACTGGAGTCGGTAGCAACTTTTATACAAGCGGTGCTGGCATTACTTTTGTCTGTATTGTTTACCTCTGCTCCACAAAGCCCAACGGCTGCCGTGGGAGTGACAGTAACATTTATATTTTGGTTAAAGCTCCCCATAGTTACAGTGATTGTGGTACTACCCGTTGCAACCCCTGAGATTTGGCCTGAGGTTGATACCCTGGCAATTGTATCATCTGAGCTCGACCAAGTTGCCGATGCTGATATATCACTGGTTGAGTTGTTATTGTATCTTCCCGTTGCCACTATGTTGTAATTTTGGCTTGCAGCTATGATGGCTTGAGATTGAGATACTTGTATGCCCGTCAATTGAGCCGCAGTTACATTTACGGTTATATCATTGCTAGTTTGACCGCTTAGAGAAGCATGTACTGTTGCTTGTCCTACGTTGGCTCCACGTAAAAGTCCACTTGGTGTAACCGTAGCTATATTGGTATCTGAACTATTCCAGTTCACAGTACTGGTGATATTCGCTGTCGTCGAATCACTGTAGGTTCCTGTTGCAGTTAGTTGTTGGGTAAGGCCATCAATAACACTGATGGGGGTAGTTGGAGTCACTTGAATACTATCAAGAACCGCTGCGGTCACTTGAATCGAAGCGCTTCCCCCTAGGCTTCCAATGTTGGCTCTTATCGTTGCAGAGCCTTCATTGACAGCTGAAACTAAACCAGAGTCGCTTACGGTTGCGATATTGTCATCAGAGCTTGTCCAGCTGACTTGAGTATTTAAATTTCTCGAAGTGCCATCTGAAAAATTACCAACGGCATTATATTGAACCGTATTGCCTTTAGGTGCCGAATTAGGTGTAGCCTGAATTTGTATGTTGTTAATGACGGCTGCGGTGATAGTGGTATTAATGGTGTTACTGCTGACGCCATCTAATGCTGCAGAAATAGTGACTGAACCCTCATTCACTCCTGTCACTAAGCCAGCATTTGATACGGTTGCGATATTGTCGTCAGAACTCGTCCAATTCACGCGGTTTGAAATGTCCGCTGTTGTTGTATCTGTGTATGTCCCTGTTGCGGTGAATTGTTGAGTTCTTCCGTTAGGAATGCTTTGATTGCCTGTTGGTGTAACTTGTATCTGTGTTAATTCTGCCGCAGTAACAGTAAAGGCGGCTTGATTACTGGTTACACCTGACATAGATGCAGTAATGGTTGATGTGCCAACATTTTCCCCTTTTGCTAATCCTGCGGGAGTAATTGTCGCATTATTCTTATCTGAACTATTCCAGCTAGCTGAATCAGTAATTGTCTGCGTTGTGCTGTCACTAAAAGTCGCAACAGCAGTAAACTGAGCGGTGTTTCCTTTTGGAACGGTGAGTGTGTTAGCAGTTACTTGAATAGAGTCTATGACCGCATCAGTAACGGTGACGTTAGCCGTATTACTGGTTACTGTTCCCATTGTTGCGTTAATTGTCGTTTGACCAACAGTCACGCCATCTACTAGACCAGCTGGAGTTACAGTTGCAACCGCAATACTTGAACTACTCCAACTGACTTTATTGGTGATATTGCTGGTACTGTTATCGGTATAAGTTCCCATTGCGGTATATTGCTGATTTCGTCCTTTGGCAATACTGGAAGTGGCAGGGGTAATTTGAATTTGGGTCAATGTCGCAGCGGTGACTGTAATGTTGGAATCGTTACTCGTAACGCCGTCTCTCACAGCCGAAATGACTGTCGTTCCTTCATTTACAGCGGTTGCGAGTCCTGCACTACTAACGGTGACCGTTGTATCGCTGTCTGTTTCCCATGTGACCTGGTCGGTAATATTAACAACACGACCGTTGTTGTAAGTTCCTTCGGCTGTGTATTGTTGAGTCAGTCCCTTGGCAATGCTTACGGTTGCAGGAGTGATTTGTATTGAAGTAAGTTGAGCTGCCGTAATGGTTAAGTTCAAGGTGTTACTGTCTATGCCGTTTAAGTCGGCTGAAATAGTGGTGGTGCCGTCATCAAGACCAGAGGCTAAACCTTGTGGGTCAATGGTGGCTTTTGAAGTGTCAGAGCTACTCCAACTGACGGAGCTAGTTACATTTGCTGTAGTGTTATCACTGTATGTGCCTGTGGCGGTATATTGAAGCTTGTTACCTTCGATGACCGTATTAGCACTGGCGGTAATTTGTAATTGGGTTAATACGGCAGCGGTAACGGTAAGTGTCGCATCATTACTTCTCACGCTATCTTCTGTTGCATGAATCGTCGACTCCCCAGTATTAACACCGTTTGCTGTACCATCCTCTCCAATCGTGACGTTATCAGTGTTGGAACTATTCCAGCTGACTGAGTTGGTGATGTTACGGGTTGATTTGTCCGTATAAGTTCCTGTTGCGATAAAGGCTTGGCTTCGACCTTTAGCAATGCTTTGAGTCGCAGGAGTGACTTGAATTGAAGTGAGTTCTGCTGCCGTAACCGTCATTGCCGCATTATTACTGGTTATGTTCCCCATGGCTGCTTGTATCGTCGACTCACCTTCAGTGTCGCCTGTTGCAAGCCCTTTGTCGTCAATGGATACATTGTCCTCACTTGAACTACTCCACACGACTGTGTTGGTAATATCCTCAGATGTTTGGTTGGTATAAATGCCTTTAGCCGTAAATTGCTGAGTTGTTCCTTTTGCAAGACTAGTTTGTGCTGGGGTTATTTGGATAGACGCTAATTGAGCATCACTGACGGTAAGCTTCAGCTGATTACTGCTTATGTCATTGAGAGATGCCGATATTTGAGTGTCTCCTTGATCAACGGCTTTAAGTAATCCTTTGTTATCAATGGTGGCTATACTCGTTTCCGAGCTCGCCCAACTCACAGAATCGCTGATATTCTGGGTGCTTTTATCGGTATAAGTTCCCGTTGCTGTGTATTGCTGAGTTAATCCTTCAGGGAGGTTATTTTCTGCTGCAGTGACTTCAATGGCCGTCAAGGTAGCAGCGGTTACTGTTAGAGTTGCTGTATTACTTTCAATATCGCCCTCTTTGGCTTGTATGGTCGCACTACCAATGTCAGGTGTTGCCGCAAGCCCTTTATCGTTGACACTGACCTTAGTGGCGTCTGAACTCGTCCAATCAACAGAGTTTGTGATATTTACTGTCGTATCATCGCTGTATGTTCCAATTGCGGTATATTGTTGGGTCAGTCCCTTGGGTAAGCTGTTTGTCGCGGGCGTGATTTGAATGGCTCGTAAAGCGGCGTCTGTAATGGTTAATTTTGCCTGATTACTGGTTACGCCATCGAAACTTGCGGTGATTGAAACTTCACCCTTTGTGAGTCCTTTGGCTAGACCTGCAGCATCAATACTTGATACCGCTGGCGTTGAACTTGCCCACGTTACCGAGCTACTGATGTTTTTCTTGGTATTGTTCTTATAAGTCGCGATTGCATAGTATTGGATGTTTACCCCTTTGGGGATCTCAACTTGGCTGGTACCTCGGGAAGGGTGACTCACAGGAGATATCTGAATGGAAACAATATTATGGGAACGAGAGTGGTGATGTAACGGACAACCACTCAAGGTTAATAGGCCAAAAACAATAATCATCCATTGACGAACATAGTGACTCCAAACTTTTTGAGGGCAAACAGAAAAAGCGTTCATAGTTGCTTCTCCAAGCTGGGAAAGGCGCTGATGTGTCCGACCACACTATGAGTTACTTTAGGTAATTTCAATGCTTAGACAGGTGGATTTTTCAGACATTCTAGATCTTTTATTTCTTATTAATGCTGTCTATTCATCTCATGATAATTTCTTACATTAAATGCTCATATCTTTCGTGTTTTTCATGTATCGTGTTGCTAGGAAGAAAATAAAGTATTAACACATGGATAAAGTTCTTATCGTAGATGACAACCTGTCGGTCTGTCAGGCATTAGCATTAATGCTCGAACTTAATGGTCATCGTGCCCTGTTTTGTCATAACGAAGCCGATGCCCTGAGTATTATTGAGCAGCAAGATATCTCGTTGGTGATTCAGGATATGAATTTTAGTGCTGACACCACTTCGGGCCATGAAGGGCAAAAGCTGTTTTATGCCATCAGAGAGCTTCAGCCTAATTTGCCTATTATTTTGATCACTGCGTGGACTCAACTTGAAATGGCGGTGGAGTTGGTAAAAAAAGGTTCGGCAGATTATATGTCCAAGCCTTGGGATGACGATAAGCTGTTAACAAGCATTAGCAATTTATTGGAATTACATCGAGCCACAAAAAACAACCAGCAGCTAAAGCGAATTGATAACCAACGAACCGAACATATAGCTAAAGCCGATTTATGCGGATTGGTTTTTGCGAGTGGTACTATGCAGCGGGTAGTGGACTTAGCCTTGCAGCTCGCTAATTCAGATGTATCAGTATTGGTCACAGGTCCAAATGGTGCAGGTAAAGATAAGATTGCCGATATCCTTCACGCTAACTCTCCTCTTAAAGATAAACCTTTAGTAAAAGTAAATATTGGTGCACTGCCAAGTGAATTATTAGAAGCAGAATTATTCGGTGCAGAAGCAGGGGCGTTTACCGGAGCAACAAAAGCCAGAGTCGGTCGCTTTGAAGCGGCTAAAGGTGGTACTTTATTTTTAGATGAAATTGGTAACTTGCCACTTTCTGGGCAAGTAAAGTTACTCAGAATATTGCAAACAGGAGAATATGAGCGCTTAGGAAGTAGCCAAACTCGTAAAGTGAACGTGCGTGTGATCAGTGCCACCAATGCCGATTTACTGGCTGATATTGCCAATGGCAGTTTTCGAGAAGACTTATACTATCGCTTAAACGTTATCGAACTAAAAGTGCCAGCTTTGTGCGAGCGAAAAGATGACATTGTGCCATTAGTTGAGCACTTCATTGGCCCTGAATTCTCATTAGATAAAGTCACCAAACAAGCTTTGTTAGCCCATCCTTGGAATGGCAATGTACGAGAGCTTCAAAACGCTTGTAAACGTGCAGTGTTATTGGCAAGAGACAGTAAATTACAAGCAGTGGATTTCGGTTTGATAGAGCCAAATTTGTCGAGTACAAACCAAGACATTGACATTAATAAACAGCAGATATTAGATGCAATGGAACAACATGACGGAGTGATAGCTCATGTGGCTAAATCAGTTGGCTTGAGCCGCCAAGCCTTATATCGCCGTTTAGATAAATTCGGAATCGAACGATGAGTTTATCTTCAAGACTGGCTTTGATTGTCGCTACTTGTATTGGCATTAGTGTTTCATTAATTCTGTGGTTAAACGCATTATTACTGCAGCCCAATAGTTGGTTATCTAAATTGAATCAGTGGCTGGGGTTGGATACTAGTTTACTATTCCATTTCGCGATACTGTTTTTGGGTGTTTGTCTTGTAAGACGGATGACTGCCAACATCAGTAACAGCTTACAAGCGTTAGAAGTCGGACTATTGAATTTCAAAGATAATGACTTTAGCGTTACTGTACCTGAAGTGAAAGATAAGGAAGTAAGCCGTTTGGTCAGTTTGTTTAACCAAACGGCTAAGATTCTGCGAAAAGAAAAGCAGTCGATTTATCAGCGTGAATTGTTACTCGACAAAGTGATTCAAAGTTCTCCTCATATCATGTTACTGCTGGATAATGAGCAAAGAGTGATTTATTCCAACGATGCGGCTCGGCACTGGTTCGCTCAAGGTAAACCCATCGCAGGGTGTTTGTTGCAAGATTTAAGCAAAAATTTATCACCTGAAATGGCACAAATCATCCACAGTCAGCAACAAGGATTGTTTACTTTAAACCATGATGAAGCTAAAAGTTGGCATATCAGTCGTGGCAATTTTGCGTTAAATGGTCAGAATCATCATTTACTGTTATTAAAGCAACTAACGAAAGAGATCAGCCGCCAAGAAGTACAAGTGTGGAAGAAAGTCATTCGTATCATCAGTCATGAGCTCAACAATTCTTTGGCACCCATTGCTTCCATGGTGAACTCTGGCAGAAAACTCACTCAAGAAAACCAATCACCTCAGTTAAATTTGATTTTTGATACCATCGAAAACCGATGCTCTCATCTAAATCAGTTTATTTTTAACTATGCTCGTTTCGCTAAGCTTCCTTTACCTCAGAAAAGTCATGTTGACTGGCAAGTTTTAACTCAGCAACTCTCTCAACATTATTCATTTAAGCTGATAGGTGAATTGCCATCAGAGCAAGGCTACTTTGACCAAATTCAGATTGAGCAGGTTTTACTTAATTTGTTGAAAAACGCTCATGAATCTGGCTCAGAGGTAGATGAAATTTCAGTGGAAATTAAACCTATGATAGTTGCTGCTAAACTAGGCGTTAGCATTAATATTTCTGATGCAGGATCAGGCATGTCTGGTGAAGTGATGCAGCAGGCTCTTTTGCCGTTCTATTCAACTAAACAGTCTGGAACTGGGTTGGGCTTGCCGCTATGTCGTGAGATCATCGAAGCCCATGAAGGGCAAATCAGTTTGCATCATCGGCAACCTCAAGGGCTGACGGTACAAGTGTGGTTGCCGAGTTCAAGTTAGTTGATCTTTTGATACAAGTCGTGCCCTGTCACTCTGGCTTTCCAAGTATCTACTCCATTACTCTGTACTAAGTAGATAGTATCCAACGTTTTGTTTTCTTTGCCCACACTCCCCACCATTGCAATGGTGGTTGGGGAGCCACAATCTTCAAGACTCATACTGATAGCTAAAGCATTACCATTGCTTGAGCCTTTAAAAGGTATCGGGTAGCCAATACAAGACTTGGTATCAGCGACAGCGGTTTTGAAGGTTCCAGTAAAATCATCATTTTCAGTTTGCGTGATGGTTAATGTAGAACCGTGTTCGTTTTTCCAAGTGCCTATTAATTGCTCGGCACCGATATTAGATTGGCAAAATGCATTAAATGATGTGAAAGAAAATGCAAATAATACGATATGAAAAAGGCGTTTCATGGTAGGACTCCAGTATTCCTGTATAGCTTATTCGATTTTACTAAAGGAATACTGGATGAAGGCTTGCTAGACTTACTTCAAAAAGCTACCCAACAAGAATTTTTGAAGTTTGGTGCCGTAGGGTGGATGAATGAATTTCCCCATATCGAACCAACCTTTCTTTAACACTGTTTTTGCGTGACTAAAGGTTCTAAAGCCCTCTTTCCCATGATAGTGCCCCATACCTGACGGCCCAATGCCACCAAAAGGTGCATCATCAACGGCTACTTGCATTACGGTATCATTAATCGATACCCCACCTGAGTGGGTTTGGCTAATGATGTGGTTTTGGATATCTGTGTCAAAACTCATGATATACAGCGCTAATGGGCGAGGGCGTTGGTTAATGTAATCAAGACTTTCATCTAAGCTGTCATAAGCAACGATAGGGAGAATAGGGCCAAAAATTTCTTGTTGCATTAACTGCATATTATCCGTCACATTGGTGACTAATTGCGTTGCAAACTTTCTTTGTTGCTTATCAATTTCTGTATTGGATGCAGAGATAATCTTTGCGCCTTTCTCGCGAGCATCATCCAATAAGCCCACGAGCCTTTCGAATTGCCGTTGATTAATGATACTTGTGTAATCTGAGTTATTCTCAAGATCTTGATACATGGCTTGAAAGCGTTGTTGATAAGTATCAATGAACTCTGCAATACGATGAGATGGGCAAAGTATATAGTCAGGCGCCACACAGATTTGACCCGCATTTAAGCATTTACCGTAAATCAAACGCTCAACCGCGGTTTCAATTTTCATATCAGGAGCGATGATCACCGGTGACTTTCCGCCTAGCTCAAGTGTTACAGGAGTTAAGTTATCAGCGGCGGCACGCATGACATGTCGACCAACTTGAGTTGAGCCCGTAAATAATAAATGGTCGAAAGGTAAGGCTGAAAACTCAGCAGCAACATCAGCTTCACCCTCAACAACGGCAATATGATTCTCTGAAAACGTTGTTTCGATGATTTTTCTAATGACTACATTTGTGCTTGGAGTGAATTCAGAAAGCTTTAGCATCACTCGGTTGCCAGCGGCTATCGCAGTAGCCAGTGGTGAGAGTGACAACATGATGGGAAAGTTCCAAGGAACGATAATACCAACGACGCCTTTGGGCTGATAATGCACTTTGACACTGGCTGGTGCCAGCATCGCTCCTGCGCTTCGGCTTTCAGGTTTCATCCATTTTTTTAACTTGGAAATGGTGTAGTTGATTTGAGAAACCGTAGGGAGCGTATCACCAATCATGGTGTCGTATTCTGAGCGACCATTGTAATCCTGATTTAACGCAGAAATAAGATCGGTTTGATGCGTTAGAAGAGATTTTTTCAGGGCTTTAAGGAAGTGCAAACGAGCTGAGTAGGGAAGGTAAGGCTCATTCTGAAATGCTTGTTTTTGTTTTTTAAAAACAGAAAGTAACGGTGAAGCTTGCTTGGCAGTATTCATGCTTTTCTCAGTTTCCAGTCATCAAACAGAAATTAGAATAATAGCACTATAGCGCAGTGATAATTTTGATAAAAGTGGAGAATAATATGAATTTGATATGAAGAGTAAGAAGTGGTGCCCGAACCCGGAATCGAACCAGGGACACGAGGATTTTCAATCCTCTGCTCTACCAACTGAGCTATTCGGGCAACGGGCGTCATTAAACGGTTTTTTAGTGGTAGAGTCAACTGTTTTCATTCGGTTTGTGTAAAAAATGCAATTAAGCGGAGGATTTGTATACGATAAAGCGGATTCACGTTAATTTTACTTTGTTTTACTGCCTAAAAAATTGTTTGCATATAAGTTAAGTTCATCTAACTCCTCTTTTGTGGCTTGTTTTACATCATCGACTTCAGTGTATTCCGCTTTGTATTTCGCTGGTAGTTTTGGGAATTTGAATTGAGGCTGAGTTAAATAAAGGCGAACGCCCGTTTTGGATGCGGCAATCCACTTATAATTTACTGTGGAGTCGGTATCTAGCAAAATTGGGCTAGTTTTTAGTCTAAATAGCACCAAATTGTTTTCTGTTAGTTCTAGACCTGAAAATGGACACATCGGCGGCTTTATTGAAGGCCTGATTTTAGAATAACTGCTGGGGGATGGAAGTAAGGTTTTTGTTACGAGTTCACCATTTTCTTCTACTTGTTGAGTGCTACCTTTTGCAGGCCGGATGTCATTTAATTTAAGGAAAACGGCCTGTAGGCGTTTCCCTTTGTGGGTATCAAAAAATGCCTGGTAACTATCGAAAATTAAATCTTCGTCTGTTGTTTCTTTTGCAAAATAGTTCTCGACTAGTGTAAGTTCATTGCTGCCTGCTGAGTCTGATTGAGTTGCTGCTTGAAATTTTGTTTTGTATCTAGATGCCTTTGGTTCTTTATATAGAGGGGTTATTTGCTCTTGTATTCGCACTTTTTCTATGTGTTCCTCTATTTGTCTAGCGATTAAAGATTTACTGATAACGGCACGAACATTAAATGCTGCTTGAGGCTTTGATACAAATGTACTGAACTTACTGCCAGAGCTATGCGGGGGAGTGGCTCTGACGATGAATGTAATACCATTTATGATAAATTCACGGGGACCAAGCATTTGTTTTAGCATCTGCTGCATCACAAGTTCACGAACTGTATCCAGAGTGAACTCTGTCGAAGTGCCTGCTGAAGTAGCCATGATTCTTCTCTAAGTTTTGTCTTCAAATAGTTCAAATTGAGCTTGTGAAAAAGCAAATTTGGGGTGATTAAACCGATGAGTGCAATATTGAGCTTGTTGGTAATTATCTTGGGTGGTTATTCTTATGTCATCCTCTGTAATATCTGTTGCTTTGAATCCTGCGGGAAGGGATTCGTAGTTTTCCTGGGTTGAAAAGAGAAATAACCGTAAACCTCGACGAGAAACTGTAATCCAATGTTCCTCTTCTTGAGCTGGATCTGTTTGGGAAGGCTTATGTAAGCGCAGTTGAAGCGAATTGCTTTTACAGAGAGGCTCTCCAGTAAAAGGGCAAATACATGTGATACTTCTCCAACCTTTTTTGGGAACAAGTTGGTAAGCATGCCAATCAGATTGAGGTTTTAAGAGCTTAGTTACTGGATCAAATTTCTTGGCTTCAATTTCAAATTCTGCTGTTTTTAATTCGAACTGTTTTTCTACAATTTTTTTGGCAGCTTTACCTTCTTCTGTTTCCAAAAAAACTTCTAGGTTGGTTTTAAGGCGTTGTGGCTGGGCCTTAATCGTTTCGAAAACTGTAGTTGGATCGTTAGGTTTTTCGGTTGTAATTTCAGTAAATTCATCTTCTTCAGCAAGAGCTTTCGCTCTTCTTGCATCATCTTGGGCTAACGTTCGAACCCACTCCTCTTGTGTGGCACCTACAGGCGAAAGCTGAAATTCATTATCTTGCTGTTGTTGAGGTGTGCTTTGTTGTGTAGGGGGAGGAGTCGTTATTTCTCCTTTATAATCACATATAACCCAGCCCTCTAGTAGCTTTTCATCATCATCTGTACCAGCCTTTTGGTTGACGATATAAGCTCCTATATTGTGGGCTGTGTTAAGTAGAGGTGCTGCAGTGGGGTCAGTAACTCTGGCGGCACTAATCCCTTCCTCTAAAAAAGCAGTAAGAATTTTATCTTTATGGTATGCCTGTGGGACATTCGCGACTGGGATTACTGTAAACGCTTTAGTCTGACCATTGATTTCGAGATAATAGGCGCTTTGACGGTTTCCACGTTCACCAGTTTTTTTGTCGAGAACGTTACTCACACCCCCATCTTTATCGTAATGAAAATGCTCACCAAAGTTTTTAAGCCAAGCGTGCTGTGCTACCTGCTCTTGTAATGAAAATTTCCATTGTGGTATGCCCATTTCATTATTCCGTTTAACAAAGAATAATGTAAGTTTAGGCCAAGATAGAGAGTTGAGAAATAAAGGAAAGGCTGTAGTTATTACAGCCTTTTTAGAAAGGTTAGTTTAATAACGAGTTATTAGGATAATTAGCCTTTAATACACTCAAGGCATGATCTTCAAGCGTTTTTTGGCCTAACTCTTTATAGGCTTTAGCCATTATTTCTAATGCCTTTTCTCTTGATGGCGAGCCTTCAAATGTTTCTAATACATATTGAGCTCGGCTGGCTGCTGCACTCCATGCATTCATCTTAAAGTAGTACTCGGCTACGTGGATAGAGTATCGAGCTAAGCGATTCTTGATGGCTTGCATGCGTTGACGGGCATCAGCCGCATACTTGCTATTAGGATAAAGCTTGATTAGCTTCTCAAAGTCTTTAAAAGCTTGTTCAGAGTATTGAGGATCGCGATCAGTTCGGTCGATGTTCAATAAATCATGGAACAAATAATCGTCCGACTGCATATTGGTTAGGCCACGCATAAAGTAGACGTAATCAATATTCTTATTTGTTGGGTTCAAGCGAATAAAGCGGTCTATGTTTGCAAGGGCTTGCGCTGTATCTCCCGTTTTATAGTAAGAAAAAATCATGTCCAATTGCACTTGAGTCTTATATGGCCCAAATGGATAGCGAGAATCTAGAGCTTCGAGGGTACGGATGGCTTTAGAATAGTTACCCAAATCCATAGAGTTCCGAGCTTGAGAGTACAAAATCTCTGCTGTGGCTTTTTTAGATATTTCTTCTGGTTTACTGCTACAGGCATTTAGCGTTAATGCAAGCAGGGCTAAGGCAACACCTTTTGACACTCTATTCATACTTGAATTCAATTCTTTTAAAGTTGTAGTTAAGAATTTTTCCATTTCGCGATAAAATGGAAGTTATCCGATTGTAACAGAGATACCAGAGATTCTTCAAAACGTCGAGTGGAAATACTTGAAAACATCTGAATTATCAAAATCCGGTATTCGTATATTGACCCCAAAGTTGGGTTAGGGTTCCCATGGCTCAAGAGATTAATCTAAAAAGTGAGTTTTCAGCAACTCAAACAGGTCAGCGTTTAGATCAAGCGTTGGCAGAATTATTTCCCGATTATTCCCGTACTCGAATTAAAGAGTGGATTTTATCTGGTGCAGTATCCATTGACGGTGAGGTATGGGATAAGCCTAGAACCAAAGTAATGGAATTACAGCAGGTTCAAGTGCAGACTGAATTGCCAGAGGAAGTCGTCGCAGAAGCACAGCAAATTGATTTAGATATCGTTTATGAAGACGATGATATTTTAGTGATCAACAAACAAGCAGGCTTGGTTGTTCACCCTGGTGCGGGTAATCAAGATGGTACTTTGATGAATGCATTATTGCATCACTGTCCAAATATTGAGTTAGTACCAAGAGCAGGGATTGTTCACCGCCTTGATAAAGACACCACAGGTTTAATGGTGGTAGCTAAAACGGTGGAAGCGCAAACGCACTTGGTGGCATCACTACAAGCAAGACAGATCACCCGTGAATATGAAGCTATTGCTATAGGAACCATGACCGCAGGTGGTTTGGTTGATGCGCCTATTGGTCGTCATCCGACGAAACGTACTCATATGGCAGTGCATCATTCAGGTAAACCAGCTGTAACCCATTACCGCGTGGCAGAGAAGTTCCGTGCGCATACTCGCCTAAGATTACGCCTAGAGTCAGGGCGTACTCACCAGATTCGTGTTCACATGGCACATATCGGCCATATTTTGGTAGGTGATCCTGTCTATGGCGGTCGTCCGCGTTTACCAAAAGCGGCCAGTGCTGAATTTATTGATGTATTGAAAAACTTTAAACGCCAAGCACTTCACGCTGTTCGTCTTGAACTGCAACACCCAATCACTTGTGAAATGATGAGTTGGACGGCACCAATACCTGCAGACATGACAGAGTTAACGAAAGCACTACGAAAAGATACGGAATTAAATCCTACTGTTTTATAAGGTGGATAGAAAGACGAGTTGAACTTAGCCTTGCCTAGAACTGACTAAAAATAAAAAAGCGGTAAGTCTCTTTAAGACTTACCGCTAGCGTCACTCATCGAAAGATTATTCAGCTTTTTTTACGTCGCCAAAATAAAACTGATATTCCTCCAGTAATGCTTTCACCTTAGGATCTGCTTCGAATTTTTTCGTAGCTTCAGGCACTGTGCTTTTTACCCACTCTAATGGCTTTCCGCTAAGTTTGAAGCTGTTGTGTTCGCTATATAAGTTCTTTGCTTCGGTAAAGTTATTTGAAAACTCATAATAAGAAAGTCGCTTTCCGTTAACTCTTAGCTCATAACGGATGACAAGATCTTTGTTTGTTACGATTGGCAATACACCTAAGCTCATGCTCGACCACATTATAGAAGCAAAACTTGCAGCCGCGCCTCCTGCGGTTCCTTTAAAGGTATGACTGACTTCTAGTCTTATTGGGGCACCAATATGTTCATTATCAACCTTTGCAAACATGGGTTGTGCTTGGACTTCTTCTTTCATTTCGTCAAAGTTGAAAGAAGTACCAAAACTCATCGGTGGTATGGTGGTTGCGAAACTACTAACACTTAATAAGCTTAATGCAGCACTTAGTATCCACTTCATTTTTTATTTCCTTATTATTGATAGCAATTAAGTTGTACAACAGAAGATAATGCTGCGTCATTACTGATGCGAATATTACCTTTCATATTTGGCTCAACTTCATCGAAATCAATCTTATTTTTATTTAAGAACTTAGCGATGAATTTGCCGTTCAATGCAAAGTTAACATTCTGTGGTAACGTGCCTTCTTCTATTAAGGCTTTATAACTTAATGAACTTACAGCAATACCAAGTAATTCTCCGCCGTCAGAAACAACGGGGCCACCACTGGAACCAGGTTGAATTGGAGCTGAAAATTGAAAATTAGCAATGGAGCCTTTAAGACCACCGTGAGAACTCACGTTGCCACGGGTTAAGTTTGGAGACTGTGACAGTAAACCTTGTAATGGGTAACCGACATTCGTCACTTGCTCCCCTAAGAATAACTCCTGTTTTTTACGTAATGGTAAATATCGCTTCGCTTCTTTTTTCCCTTTAATTACGGCTAGATCTAACAAAGTTGATGAGGCTATTGGTTGAGCAATAAATGAGTCACCATCTTTACTAACTTTCGTATATAAGCATTGTTCCAATACATGAGCAGCTGTTAGGATTTGACCTTTCTTATTAATAAAGAAACCAGTACCACTGGAAAATGGTTTTTCAGTATTAGCAAGTTTTACAACATCAACATCAGACATTGCCATTTTTGCTGGATAGTTTTCTGCTGAAGGTTTTAGGGAATTAATCACTTCAACTAAAATAAGCTGCGTTGCTCTTAATGATACGTTATAAAGAGCAGCGTCATTACTGATATGCCCGAAAGCAACTGAGAATTCTTTTTTTCCTGTTTTGACAATTTTCATACTTGAATCAAATAAATTGTATTTCATTGTCATGGTTACGTCAGGGTAGGAGAACTTCCATTTAGGTTCGATATCAAGCAATAAGCCAAATTTATCTTCTGACTTGCGATCAAACGGGACTTTGTTATCAAAGTATGTAGAAATTGCATCATCAACAGCCGCTTTAAGCGCAGGTCCTGTGTTGACACGAGTTTTATGCGAGTTTATGTAGAAGCTTTGCTCAGTTAAAGACTTTGGGAGGTAATAGGCGAGTTGTACATTTCTAGGTAGTTCTATCCCCTTAGAAATCTTAACGCCTTTTGGAAGTTTCTTTGCATTCATTTTAGTTGTGCTTACACATGCTGTTAGCGACAGCATGGTTAACACTACAACGATTATTTTATTTGTTGACATATAAATCCCTGAATGTTTCTTAAATTACTACGCGATTAAAGGTCGTGTTTTGTAACCAGAGTTTTTAATTGGTTGAGATTTTAGCATGATTTGTTAACTAATAGCATTTATGTGAAATTTTGTTGTTATATGTTTGTTTTGCAATAGGTTGTGAGTGATTTTATCTGTAAAAATGCAGGGAGTAATTTAGAGACAAATCACGACTTAATAAAACAACTTCAATTGTTTATTTTTTTACAGCTAGTTTTTTGTTTTGTTGCCTAGAGGCCATATACAACTTCTAAAGTTCGAACGGGTATATTTGTTAATGAGAGTTGTTTATAGTGACTGAGTTATTATCCTCCAATGGGCTTTCATGTTCTTTAGTTCTTTAGTTCTTTAGTTCTTTATCAATCAACGGTAGTGATGGAATTTAGTATGTTCTTCAAACATGATTGGCCTGTACCTAATAATGTTGGTATGGCTATGACAAATCGTCATGGTGGTTTTAGCAAGTCACCATTTGATGGTTTAAACCTTGCCTTGCATGTGGAAGATGATGAGCAACAGGTATTGGCTAATCGTGAACTACTTAGTAATTCGTTAGGGTTAAAAATAAAACCTACTTGGCTTGAGCAAGTTCATGGAACGGAAGTGGTGACGTTACCACAACAAGGTGTTCCTGTTGCTGATGGTAGTTACAGTAACCAAGCTGGGCAAGTGTGTGTTGTGATGACGGCTGATTGTCTACCTATACTGCTTTGTAATGATTCAGGCTCTGAAGTCAGTGCGCTTCATGCAGGCTGGCGTGGGTTATGTAATGGTGTGATTGAAAACGGCGTTGCTAAGTTTCAATCAAAACCTCGGAGTCTTAGAGCTTATTTAGGCCCTGCGATTGGTGAGCAAGCTTTTGAAGTTGGAGCTGAAGTAAAACAAGCTTTTGTTGATAAAGACCTTAACGCTGAACAATATTTTAAACCACATGGTCAAAAATTTCTGGCTGACTTACAGGGGTTAGCGACACGAAGATTACAGAGCTTAGGAATAAAACAAATTTACCGCTCAAATCAATGTACTTTCACTAATTCTGATTATTTCTCTTATCGTCGAGAACAACGAACAGGCAGACAGGCCTCATTGATCTGGATTAAATAATTCACACATATTCGTACCTTTCTCGCTTGAAAAAACATCGATAAGCCCCATCTTTAAAATCAACAAAGTTTGATTTTTTAGGAGGCGGTATGCGACTCGACAGAATGACAAATAAATTTCAGCAAGCATTATCCGATGCACAGTCGCTGGCATTAGGACGCGATCATCAGTTTATTGAACCTGTTCATGTGATGTCTGCCTTAATGAATCAAGAAGGCACGTCTATTACTCCGCTCTTAAGTGAAGCTGGAGTCAATGTTCGAAGCTTACGTTCGGCACTTAGCCAAGAAATTGATCGCTTACCTGTAGTCGAAGGCACTGGTGGTGATGTGCAGTTTTCTCAAGCCATGGGCCGACTTTTAAACCTATGTGATAAAACGGCGCAAAAGCGAAAAGATAAATTCATTTCAAGCGAGCTGTTTGTTCTTGCGGCTCTTGAAGGTAGCGACAAACTAACAGCATTACTGAAAGATGCTGGGGCTACCGTAGAAAAAATTGAAAAAACCATAGAGACCATTCGTGGTGGTCAAAATATGGATGATCCTAACGCAGAAGATAATCGTCAAGCTTTGAAAAAGTATACGGTTGATCTTACTGAACGCGCTGAGCAAGGGAAATTAGATCCTGTAATTGGTCGTGATGAAGAAATTCGCCGTACGATTCAAGTCTTACAACGTCGTAGTAAAAATAACCCTGTGCTCATCGGTGAGCCGGGCGTGGGTAAAACCGCGATTGTTGAAGGTTTAGCTCAGCGTATCGTTAATGGTGAAGTGCCAGAAGGCATTAAAAACAAGCGTGTACTTTCTTTAGATATGGGTGCGTTAATTGCGGGGGCAAAATACCGAGGTGAATTTGAAGAACGCTTAAAAGCGGTATTGAATGAGTTAGCTCAACAAGAAGGACAGATTATTCTGTTTATTGATGAGCTGCATACCATGGTTGGCGCAGGCAAAACCGATGGCGCTATGGATGCGGGCAATATGCTCAAACCTGCTTTGGCTAGAGGCGAGCTGCACTGTGTAGGTGCAACTACTTTAGACGAATATCGCCAATACGTAGAAAAAGATGCTGCCCTAGAACGCCGTTTCCAAAAAGTGTTGGTGGAAGAACCTAACGTGGAATCGACCATTGCCATTTTACGTGGTTTAAAAGAGCGTTATGAGCTTCATCATCATGTAGAAATTACCGACCCTGCGATTGTTGCTGCTGCAACTATGTCTCATCGCTATATGTCTGATCGAAAACTGCCCGATAAGGCCATTGATTTAATTGATGAAGCCGCATCCTCGATTCGTTTGCAAATGGATTCCAAGCCTGAGCCATTAGACCGACTTGAACGTCGTGCTATTCAGTTGAAACTTGAAGAACAAGCGCTCGCAAAGGAAAAAGATGAAGCCAGTGCTAAGCGTTTAAAAACCTTGCGTGAAGAGTTAAATAAAGTCGAAAAAGAAGTGGCTGAATTAACTGAAGTCTGGACAGCAGAAAAAGCTGCTTTAGCTGGTACTCAGCATATTAAAGCCGATTTAGAGCAAGCTAGACATGATTTAGAAGTCGCTCGCCGAGCCAGTGATTTGGGTCGCATGTCTGAATTACAGTACGGCAAAATTCCAGAGCTAGAAAAGCAGTTGGATTTAGCGTCTCAAGCGGAAATGCAAGAAATGACCTTGCTGCGTAATAAAGTGACAGATGTAGAGATTGCTGAAGTGTTATCAAAAGCAACGGGTATTCCAGTTGCTAAGATGATGGAAGGGGAAAAAGAAAAGCTGTTACAAATGGAAGATGCTTTGCATGAACGAGTTATCGGACAAAACGAAGCTGTAGATGCGGTCGCAAATTCGATTCGTCGCAGTCGTGCTGGTTTGTCAGATCCTAATCGTCCAATTGGTTCTTTCTTATTCTTAGGTCCTACAGGTGTTGGTAAAACTGAGCTGTGTAAATCACTCGCGACGTTTCTTTTCGATACCGAGTCGGCATTAGTGCGAATTGATATGTCGGAGTTTATGGAGAAACACTCTGTAGCTCGTTTAGTCGGTGCGCCTCCGGGATATGTTGGCTATGAAGAAGGTGGTTATTTAACTGAAGCAGTAAGACGAAAGCCTTACTCGGTCATTTTACTTGATGAAGTAGAAAAAGCGCATCCTGATGTATTCAACATTTTGTTGCAAGTATTAGATGATGGACGCTTAACGGATGGTCAAGGTCGTACCGTTGATTTTCGAAATACTGTAGTGATCATGACATCTAACTTAGGTTCTGATTTGATCCAAGAACATGCTTCAGATCTTAATTACGAAGAAATGAAACAAGCGGTAATGGGCGTAGTTTCAAATAATTTCCGTCCTGAGTTTTTAAACCGTATTGATGAAACTGTGGTGTTCCATAGCCTTGGACAAGAGCACATCAAGCACATTGCGGGCATTCAAATTGAAAACTTACGTAAGCGTTTGGCGGACAAAGATTACAGCCTTGAGTTGAGTGAAGATTCGTTAGACTTGATTGCTCACGCTGGTTTTGATCCTGTTTACGGTGCAAGACCACTTAAGCGAACTATTCAAACGGAAATTGAAAACCCATTGGCACAGCAAATACTTCAAGGGAAGTTACTACCTGGAACGCCTATTAAAGTTAAACGGGTAGATAATGAATTAGTGTTTGAGCAGTAGCTTTGATTACTTGATAGAATAAATGCCGCTATTTAGCGGCATTTTCAATGGTTAATCCCAATCGCTGCATTTATTTAAGACACATTTCACGCCAACATAATTTTTTGCATCACCGTTGTAGAGTACTTTACCTCCCATCATGCTGATGATTTCCACTTTCTCAGTATCATGCTTTACCGTTTTATTGGACATAATGATTAACCCAAGTTGAGCGAGTTGAGCATCACCTAGTTTAGTATCGGGAAACTTCAACACTAGCGGGAGAATCGATAAATTTCCTACAGGAATACACGTCGCAGGATTTCGTTTTAATTTACAAGCCAGAGAGGGAATAGCTCCCATCGGCGTATAGTTGCTCGTCGGAATTTTGGATGAGCTAACAGTAATATTGTCACTCTGACTCTGGGTTTTTATTGCGGTATGAGTTGAGGCTAGAGCCGTACCAGACATCAAGAATAAAGATGTAACTGCGAGAAGTTTTAACTTTTTCAATGTACTCATTGTTTCTCCTAAAATAGTGAACGAAAAATGAGCCGATACGAGGTTGAACGTATCGAGGACAGATAAATCTACAGATACAAATCAATTCTTGTCAAAGTGAATTTGTTAAGACCAATTCTTAAAAATAACGTCTTCTATGCTTGTTATTGATTATTCGAAAAAAGAGTCGTTATATTTGTTGGATATAAGCTATGTTTGAGCTTTTATCTACGTGCAACTATGGTGATTTATGCTGCAATAAATTAATATCTCAGGAATCATTAACCAAATTGTGATTTGGTAATTGAAATACTGATTTTTTGCTTTAATGGAGATAATTTACGATGCAAGGCGTGAATAAAGGATTCACCTTAATTGAGTTAGTCTCTGTTATCGTTCTACTCGGTATCTTAGCCGTGACGGCATCCAGTAAGTTTATCAATTTTGAAGATGATGCTTTAATTGCGACTCATAAAGCTACTGCGGCATCATTTAAACAAGCGATTAACTTGGCGCATATCAAGTGGAGGGCAGAGGGGTATACGACAGGAGTTGAAGAATTTAATATTTACCCTCAAAGCACTAAAAATATTGATATGAATCGGTTTGGATGGCCTGCACAAAGTTACCCCCATGGTAATGAATCACCTGATGCGCTTGATCTCAATAACGGTGCCGATTGCCAATCTGTATGGAATCAAGTATTGGACGATAATTCTGCAAGAGCAGCTGAGCAAGGCAGAAATAATGATTACGTTAATGCAAATGAAGCCGATTATGTTGTTGAATATATAGCTACAGCTCAATGCCGTTATCGTCATGTCAAAAAAAATACCCTTACAGTCAGTTATAACGCTCATACTGGCGAAGTGTCAGTTGGGTTGTAAATATTTAATGGAATAAATCAAAGAATGACAACAATTACAATTCGTCATAGTCGTACAGAAGATATTGAAGCCATCATGAGTTTGTACGAACAGCCAAGCATATATGCAAATACCCTTCAATTACCTCATCCTTCTATTGAAAAATGGAAAGCATTTTTAGGGAAATTGCCCGAAAACTTCCACAGTCTAGTTGCCGAAATTGACGGAAAGATCGTGGGACAAGTCGGCATGGAAGTATTTACTCGACCGAGACGTAAGCATGTCGCTAATTTAGGTATGGGAGTCTGTGAATCAGCTAGAGGACAAGGAGTCGGTAAAGCATTATTAAAAGAAGCGCAAAAGCTCGCTCATGATTGGTTGGCTGTTTCTCGAATTGAAATTGAAGTGTATACCGACAATCAAGCTGCAATTGCCTTATATAAGAGTTGTGGCTTTGAAATAGAAGGGACAGCCAAGAATTATGCGTTTCGTGATGGTCAATATGTTGATGCTTTTTATATGGCTTCTTTAATTCAGTTGAATTGAACTGTTCTCCGAGTGTCGTCTTAGTTTATAGTGTTTGAAGTCATTCTGTAAGTTGCTGTTTTATTTTGAAAACAATGTTCGGTGTAATTATTTTGTAGTATTTCTTAAACCTTTCTTAAATATAAAATAAATATTTTAGAAATATAAATGCAGTTCTTTTGTCATTTTTAAGCGTTAGTTTTTACCTGCCTAAAAACTTAACCCTAAATTCCGTCCTCGGAGATGACAATGGAACTGAAGAATCTTTTTAAATTGGCTGCTTTAACAACAGCATTAGCGTTAGCTGGCTGTGGCGGCGATATCAACGTAAACACTGGTAGTGATGGCAACAATGGCGGTGGCGTGACACCACCTCCTCCTGGAAAAACTGCTCAAGAAAAAGCCTACGGTGGTTTTGCATCGAAAAGTACTACTCTTGCTAAAATTGACGGAAAAGAAGTGTGGGTACTCAAAGGCACTCTAGCTCCTTCTTCAGGCCCTTCAACGATTGGCAATAATGGTGGCCAAGACGGTAAGCGTATTGTTTTAGGTAATGATGTTGTTTGGTTACTTGAAGGTGCGGTTGTTGCTGGTGGTGATAATGCAAAACAAGTTGATTTAGAAATCCAAGCAGGCACTAAAGTTTTAGGTGCTAGCCAATCTTATATTGCGATCAGTCGTGGCTCAAAAATCAAAGCTATTGGTACTGAAAGCGCACCAATCGTGTTTACCTCTCTTCAAAAAGGCCTTGGTCAAAAAGGTGAAGCTGGCCAGTGGGGTGGTTTAGTCCTTCTTGGTAATGCGCCTGTAAATACTTGCCCTGACTTGAATAACTGTTCAGCATCTTTCGAAGTGGGTGATTACAGCTACGGTGGTAATAAAGCTGACGATAATTCAGGTTCTATCAAATACGTTCGTGTTGAGTTCGGTGGTTTTAAAATCAACGATACTCAAGAAATGAACGGTATCTCTTTTGCCGCTGTAGGTAGCGGTACGCAAGTTAGCCATATTCAAGTACACGAGAATAACGATGATGGTATCGAGTTCTGGGGTGGTAGCGTTTCTGTTAAGAATGTTGTACTTACCAATAACTTCGATGACTCTTTAGATTGGACAAACGGTTGGACAGGTGCTGCTCAACACGTTTATATCCGTCAAAAAGATAATGGTTCTAACCGTGGTATCGAAGCAGACAGCAACAGCGATGCTGCGGCAGAGCCAATGTCTAACCCTGTATTAGCTAACTTCACTATTGATGTGGCAGAAGGCGCAAACTCTGGTGGTGATGATGCAGAGGGGATCTTGTTCCGTAAAGGCACAGCAGCAAAAGCGTACAACTTATTGGTTAAAGGTGGCGCTGCGTCAGGTGAGTGTTTAGAAATCAATGGCAGTAGCACAGTTGCAAATGTTGAAGCGGATAAATTGACTGTTGAAAACAGCATCATTGATTGTACCGAGCCATTTAAGAGCACAAAAGACGATGCTGATAATGTGATTTTAAACACCGAAGAATGGTTCTTAGCTGATGGTAAAAATAATCTAGCTGCGGCTTCTGATTTAAATGGTTATCAGCCAAACCCATCTTCTCCAGCTCGTACTAATGGTAAAGCAAATTTAGCCAACGAAGACAGCCGTTTAGATAACGCTGAGTATGTTGGTGCATTCGATGGTACAAACGATTGGACTACTGGCTGGACAACCGATATTCATTCTGGTGAGCAGCCTGCAGCAGGCCTACCTGAGCTTAACTCTTGTCCTGCAGGAACCACTTCTGAAACTGTTACTGCTGGTTTGTTTAAAGACTCAAAAGTTAATCTAGTTTGTAGCTTATCTGGCAACCTGACTTCTAACGTAACTTTACTAGCAGGTTCTAACGTACTTTATAAGTTAAAAGGTGGAGCGGTTCTTGTTGGTGGTGATAATAAAGACTCTGCAACCTTAGGTATTCAAGCGGGCGTTAAAATCTTCTCTAAAGCGGACTCTTACATTGCTGTAAGCCGTGGCTCTAAAATTATGGCTACAGGTAGTAAACAGCGTCCAATCGTAATGACTTCTGAAGAAGATGTTATCTCTGGTGCAACACCTTCTCGTGGTCAGTGGGGTGGTCTAGTGCTACTGGGTAACGGCTTAACAAATAAGTGTTCAGACAAAGCGAACTGCGATGTTTCATTTGAAGTTGGTAGCCATAACTATGGTGGTAACAATAATGCAGATAACAGCGGTCAGCTAAGTTATGTTGTCGTTAAGTACGCTGGTTTCAAAGTTAATGACACTCAAGAGATGAACGGCATTTCATTTGCGGCTGTGGGTAGTGGTACTCAAGTTGACCACATCCAAGTTCACGCAAATGGTGATGACGGTGTTGAATTCTGGGGTGGTGCGGTAAACCTAAAGTATGTTTACTTAACGCATAACTTTGATGACAGCTTAGACTGGACGAACGGCTGGACAGGTAAAGTACAACACTTATACATCACTCATGAAGATGGTCAAGCTAACCGTGGTATCGAAGCTGATAGCCATAAGAGTGCAGGGGCAACACCTATCTCTAACCCAACGCTTTCTAATGTAACTATCCTACCGGGTGTTGATACTAAGAATGCGAGTGGTGATAAAGGTGAAGGTATCATTCTTCGTGTCGCTACCAAAGGTTCTCTACACAATCTTCTGGTTCAAGGCCGTAAAGGTTCAACTGAGGAAACTGAGTCTGGTGAGTGTTTAGAGCTTGATGGTTCTTTCCCTGAATTGGTTGACCATGCTAACGATAAGTCTCTACAAATCACCCACTCAGTGATTGATTGTAACGAACCATTCAAGTACAGCGATGGTGATGATAAAGCAGATAACGATATCGACACTGAAGCTTGGTTCAAAGCTCAAGAAGGTAACAAGGCAACTGCAGTAACACTAACCAACGGTAAGCCTGCTTCTGATGACGCAACTTTGATTGGTAAAGGTAAAGACCTAAGTGCAGACAGCTTCTTCGATAAGACCAATTACATTGGTGCTTTCGATGGAACAACTGATTGGACTGAAGGCTGGACTTTCAACCCTGAGAAGTAATTCCACTCAACCGACGGCCTATGCGGTCGTCGGTTTCTTTAAAAAAAGTAATTTATGGCGATTGAAAAGTTGCTTTTTTTAAATACCAAAACACACCCTAAGTGAACGTAAACCGCAGTCGATGACGGTTTGAGACAGGACAGTCAAGAAATGAAGACCAAGCCAAATTTTTCCACGAGTAAATTAACAAAAGCTATTGCCCTTGCTATGTCAGCGGCGGCAGCTTTTACGGTTTTACCTGCGTTTTCAGCGGAAGATGCTGAAGCAACAACTGCTGATGAAAATAAGGTTATCGACAAGGACGATTTTCCAATTGAAGCCATTCAAGTTATTGGTCGTTTAAGAAGTTCTGCTTCAGCCGCCATGGAAGAGCGTCGTGAACTACCAACCGTTGCCGATTTAATGGGCTCAGAGCAAATTGGTCGAACAGGTGATAGTGATGCAGCAGCAGCTCTTCGTCGTGTGACAGGACTGACGTTGAAAGATGGTAAATTCATTTACGTTCGTGGTTTAGGTGAGCGCTATTCATCGACGTCATTAAATGGCGCTGTTGTTCCATCACCAGATCCTACTCGTAATGTTGTGCCGCTGGATATGTTTCCAGCATCAATCATCGAGTCACTGTCAGTACAAAAAGCCGCTTCTGCCGATATGCCTGCCGCGTTTGGTGGCGGTCATGTCGACATTCGTACTAAATCGATTCCATCCGACTTCATGTTTAAGATGTCTGTCGGCACTGAGCACAACTCGAATGACTCAAACGATAGCTATACCTACAAAGGTGGAAGTGATGATAAGTGGGGTAAGGACGATGGTACCCGTGCTATGCCTAAAAGCATCACCAATACCATCAAAGCATATGGTGGCTTAAGCCCAATTGATATTTTTACTGGTTCAAAAGGAAAGCTTACATTCCAGCAAGCTCAAAGCCTAAATCGCTCATTAGCATTAGATATGAATCGCAATATGGCGATTGATACTAGAGACACCCCAACGCCAGTAAACGCGAATATTGCCGTTGGAGACAAATGGGAAGTCGGTGAAGAGTCAGTATTTGGATTAATCGGTGCTGTTGCTTATAAGCGTAAGTCTGAAAACTACACCAAGCGTGAAGTTGAATTAGACGGTGATGCTAACAATGTGCAAGTTGAAAACCAAAAAGACATCAAGGGAACGGATTCAGTTGTACAAGTTTCAGGCATGTTTAATATGGGCTTTGAGCTAAACGATGACCACAAAGTAGAAACCTTCACTACTTACTTACGTGACACCTCTGATGACGTATCTATAGGTATTGAAGAAACTATTGACACCATTGGTGAGCCAAATGCTTTACAAGTCAATGACATCGAATACGAAGAGCGAACACTGATCAGTAACCAAATCCGTGGTGAACACTACTTGACCGATTGGTGGGATATTGAAGCCAAGTGGATGTATTCTGACTCTCGTTCACGTCGTTATGCACCTAATGAGTTAAGTTATACCTATAACGTAATTGAACAAAATGATGGCACTTTCACTAACGCTGTTTTAAATACTCAAGATGCGCCTAAATACGTTTACAGCAATTTGGAAGATGACTCTAAAAACTATGGTTGGGACGTTACATTGCCATTAGAGTTTGGTAATAACGTAGTGAAGATAAGAGGTGGTTATCAGTACTACGAGCGTGTTCGTGATAGCGATGCCACTCGTTTAGGGCTTGAGGTTGGTTTAGCTCCAACAGCACCTAATGGTTCAATTTTATCAGAACGCTTCGATAAAATTTTCTCGGACGGAAACATTGATAATAACCGCCTAAAGCTTGAGCTTCGAGACGCCTCTACAGACACTGAAGATTATGTCGCTACAGAAAAGAACGATGCTTACTTTGGTAGTGTAGATATTGATTTTGATGATGTATGGCGCGTATATGCAGGCATTCGCTATGAAGACTTTCGCCGTGTAACGTTACCTTTAACCCCAGAGGGGCGAATTTCTGACGAGAACGGTCGTTATGATATTTTAGATTACATTATAAAAGATGATGGCATCTATCCTTCACTGTCTGTCACTTGGAAAGATTCTGATATTACTCAATGGCGTATGGGGGTGAGTAAAACTGTCGTTCGCCCAGATTTACGTGAAGTTTCACCTGTTCGTTTCCAAGATCCGGTGACTGGATTCGATTTCTTTGGTAACCCAGAACTGGAAAGTTCAGATATTGTTAACTTTGACCTTCGTTGGGAGTGGTATTCTGAAGAAGGAAACAGCTTCAGTGTAGGCGGCTTCTATAAAGACCTAGAAGCACCAATCGAGCCAATTCAACGTATTTCAGAAGCCGGTCGTCAGCTTAAATTTTACAATGCTGAATCAGGTTTAATTTATGGTATCGAAACGGAATTCTTACACGATCTTGAGTTCTTAGGTGGTATCGGAGAACACTTTTTTGTTGCAGGAAACTTAACCTTAAGTGACTCTGAAATTGAAATTTTACCGAATGGTGAAATTGACCCAACCAACAAAAAGCGTCGTATGACAGGACATTCTGAGTGGGTGGCCAACTTACAATTAAGTTTTGATTCCCCAGATGATGATCATAGCGCTACTTTGGTTTATAACATTTTTGGTGAGCGCATTGCTTATGGTGGCCGTGGTGGATTAGACGATGTTTATGAGCAGCCATTCAGTAGCTTAGACTTCACTTATAGCTATACACCCAGTGAGTTCTGGTCTGTTAAGTTTAAAGCCAAAAACATTCTAGGCTCTGAAACTGAATATGATCAGCAAGGTAAGCAAGTATACGCCAAAGACCCTGGAACAGGTCTTTCATTGCAAGTTAGCTATACCTATTAATTTACAAATTACGTAGAACAAAAAAGGCGACACTTTACCGTGTCGCCTTTTACTTTTAGTTAGCTAGTGTAGGGAATCAATCTTTCATTTGCTGTCTTAATTTTTCATTTTGCTCAGCTAATACGACTTGAAGTGTAGCCATATTTCTTGCCACGCCTTGGGCACTAAATATGATATCTGTGTAGTGTTTTGAAACTTCACCCAGTAATTTATTTTGCTCTGGAGTGATTTTATCTGGATTAGGTATGCTCGATTCAAATGCTTTTGCCATGAGGTCTAAAGTCCGATTTGATTGGTCTATAATTTGGGAAGGATCTTGTGATTGAATGTTATCAAACATTTTTTGCAGTTTACTGATTTCTTTATCAACCTCCGCAAATTTTTTTTCTACTTCTCGACCAAACATTGCTTTAATTTTGTCAGCGTCAAAATTAGGTTTGGCATCTTCAACTTTAGTAAAATCCTTCAAAGCTTGGCTACTAGTTACAGAATCAATCGGGCTCATAATAACTTCCTTGTTTAAATGTTAGCTTCGTATTAGATGACTATAAATTAGCTCTATCTTTATATGCCTCTTTTAAAATTTCATTTTGCAATTTGAGTTCATACTCTAAATCATGCATTTGTTTTGCAATTTGTAACGTTTTGTTCAGTACATCCGAATAATGTGTATGTAACTCTTGAACGAGTGCTGACTTTTCAACACTTGAGCCTTGATCACTCATTTTGAACGCGTGATCTATATCTTCTATGATTGATACTGTTTTATTACTTATGGCGTCTATACTCGAATTTGAGGATGTGCTTAACATTTGTTGAAGTTTAGTAATTTCCTTATTAATTTCAGAAAATTTTGAAGCTGAATTAGCACCTAGTATTTCCTTTATCTTATTTAAATCTAATTGTGGTTCAGTTTTTTCTGACGGTGAAAGACTGGTTACCGTGCTACTACCTAATGCTGGATCGATCGGGCTCATAAAACTTCCTTGTAGATGAGTATAGGCTTGATTATAGCTGATTATTTACCATCTCAGAGATCAAGCGTTTGATTTCTTTAATTCCATCTTGTATCTCTTTTAAGCCTTGTTGTATATCTTGACGAGCAATTTGTATTGCGTCTTCGCGTTTTTGCTCTTCTTCATCAAGAGTTGTGGCTGCAGAAGATTGTGCATTAGTTAAGACCAAGCAATTGCTTTGAGTTAGATCTTGTAACATTTGCTTTAGGCTGGAAAGTTTCAACTCCAGCTTTTTTTCATAACCAGTAAGGTGGGCGATGAATTGAGTGAGATGATTTTTCAAATCTATGTTTTTTTCTGAGTCCGTGGTTGCTGTATTAACAAGTTGATCAACAGCAGTTATCGGCATGAGTGGTGTTACGGATACGTCGCTCATAATGGGTTGCCTCTGTGAGAGAAATATCCGTTTTCAATGATTCATCCTAACTATTTATATAATTTAAGTTATTGATAATAAATTCGATATCGAATAATTACGCATAATTCACCATCTGGTCAAACCAGTGTTGTTAGTATCTATTTCTTTCACTGGGTAAATCAGTTAAATACTGCACAAATTCTACTTCAATACCATTTGGATCATTATAGTAAACACTCTTATGGCTTGGATCTTCAGCGCCGTTAATGGCAATTTCATAACCTGCTGTTTCGAGTCGGTTGATCAAAGCTTCAAGGTTTGTCACTGTAAAAGCGATGTGAGCTAACCCGACTTGTGAGCTTTTTAAATCACGAGCCTCTTCTGCACCGTGGTCACTAAAAGCTAAATAATTATAATCATCGCCAAAGTGTAGCCAATTACTTGGCATTCCATATCTTACATTTTTTCCTCTACCTCTTATTTTCCAATGAGGAAACGCGGCTTGGTAAAAGTCTACTGTTTTATTTAAATCTCTTACGACAAAATTTACGTGTTCTAGTCTGATCATATTGGCTCCTTACATTCCAAACGAGTAATTATTTTGATTAGGAAACGGGTCTGCTTGCAGTTGTTGACGCATGGGGGTAAGCGCTTGAGCATAGTGATGTAACATGTACAGGCTGTAGTCTATTCGCCCTCTGATTTGAGGATCATGACCGCTTTGTTGATCTTCATTAAGCACATCTTCCACGCTTCGGACGATTAAGTAATCTGGGATGGGAAGTAATTTGCTATTTTTAGTGCCATCTAACTTTAATTCAGATATTGGGTAAGCCCCGCTGATACCACTTGATACTGATACAAATACCACTGGCTTATGAGCTGTGATTTCGTTAGGTAGCATCATCAAAAAGTTTTTTAATAATGGCGATGCCATCCCATTCCATTCAGGGGTGATTAATACCAGTGCATCAGATTGTTCCACTTCTTCAGTGAGCTCAGTCCAATGAGGCCCATAATCATCACTTGCATCCCAAAATGGCAGCTGTTTGTCAGTAAGCTCAATATGAGTGACATGACTGAATTGTCTGGCCTGAGTTTTAATGTATTCACCTACTTTGGCACTTTGTGAGTTTTTTCTATGACTTCCGCTAAAGATTGCTAGTTTCATGATTGATGTTCCTTTTGTTATCTCCAAACTTGATATTAAGTAAAGTAAATTGTTTATTTAATATTGTAAAGTAAAAATAAAGAAAAAAGTTTATTTAATTGTTCTTTTACTTGATAATGGAGGTGTATAGCTAAGGAAGCGGATATGAAAACGTCTCAAAAAATCCTCAATTTACTCAAGACTCAAGGAGCGCTGACGGCTAAAGTGCTTGCGGAAGATTTATCTCTTACCACTATGGGGGTAAGACAGCATTTATTGTCTTTAGAAGAGAGCGGTGATGTCGTTACTTTTGACAAATCAGCTGGGCGTGGACGGCCAACTCGGTATTGGAAATTAACAGAAAAAAGTGTCGAGCGTTTCGAAGATCGCCATGAAGATTTATCACTTCAATTAATTGATTCCATTAAAGTCGTTTTTGGTGAATCGGGCTTAGATAAATTGATTGAAGAGCGTGAGACTCGAAGCCTTGAGGTTTATCAACAAGCTATATTGTCTGCCGATAGTATCGAGCGAAAGCTGGAAGTCTTGGCTAATATTCGAAACCAAGAAGGGTATATGGCTAGCATTGAACAAGATAATGAAGCTTGGTGGTTGTATGAAAATCATTGCCCAATTTGTGCTGCCGCAAGTAAATGCCAAAACTTCTGTCGCTCCGAATTGCAATTATTTCAGGATCTATTTAAGGATTGTGCGATAGTAACAAGAGAAGAGCATATCATTGAAGGTGCACGCCGTTGTGCATACAAAGTAGTACCGAATACAAAACATGAAAAGTAAGAGGAGCCGATTAGACCGTTATTTAGCTAAAGAGCTGGTTCAGCCTAAAAAGGTCATTCGTCAAATATTGTTACAGGGTCGGGTAAAACTCGATGGCGAAGTTTGTAAGGATATGGATAAGCTGATAGATGAATTTAGCCACATAAAATTTGATGAGCAAGTTTTACAATCTCTTCAGCCTGTTTACATTATGCTCCATAAGCCAGTGGGTGTAGTCAGTGCGACAAAGGATCTTCAACATAAAACGGTGCTGGATTTAATTGACCACCCCCAGAAAAATGAATTACATATTGTTGGACGGTTGGATTTAAACACTTCTGGATTATTGTTATTAACCAATGATAGTCGCTGGTCTAACAAATTGATGCAGCCTGAAAATAAAATTCCAAAGCGATATAGAGTCCAGCTGGCAAACCCGATACATCCCGATTATATTGAGAGCTTTGCCAAAGGCTTTTATTTTGAATATGAGCAAATCACAACATTACCAGCTCAATTAGAAATTATTGCTGAGCGTGAGGCAATAGTCTCAATTCAAGAAGGGAAATATCATCAAGTTAAGCGTATGTTTGGTCGCTTTCGGAATCCTGTTGTTGCTCTACACCGTTTATCTGTTGGTGGATTAAGTTTAGATAACTCATTGGAAGCTGGTGAAAGTCGGATGCTAATGCCTAATGAAGTCTTTATGGCGTTAGAAGAACCCAAATGGAGTGAAGATTAACAAAATTAGATCGATACTATTAATTATTGATGTCATTGATACAAGTGAGGTGCGAAGCTATGTTAGGTACTGCATTGTGTAAAAATGCCTTGAGAGCTCTACTATTAGGCAGTGGCGAGCTAGGTAAAGAAATCGCTATTGAATTGCAACGTCTTGGTATTGAAGTTATTGCGGTCGACAGATATGCCAATGCGCCAGCAATGCATGTTGCTCACCACTCACATGTAATCGATATGCTTGACGGTGCAGCCTTGCGTTCTGTAATTACTCAAGAGCAACCTCATTTAATTATCCCTGAAATTGAAGCCATAAATACCGAGACCCTTGTTGAGCTAGAGAAAGAAGGCTTACGTGTAGCTCCATGTGCTAAAGCAACACAATTAACGATGGATAGAGAAGGGATCCGTCGCTTAGCTGCTCACCAGTTGGGAATACTCACTTCTCGTTTCTTATTCTGTAGTTCTCGTAAAGAGATGGATAAGGCCATTGATACCATAGGACATCCATGCATAGTAAAGCCTTTGATGAGTTCTTCTGGTAAGGGACAAAGCTTGGTTAAATCCGCTTCAGACTATGAGCAAGCATGGACACATGCACAAGTTGATGCTAGAGGTGATTCAGCACGGATTATTGTAGAGAGCTTTATCGATTTTGATTTCGAAATTACCTTGCTAACCGTTAATGCAGTCGATGGTATTCATTTTTGTGATCCGATTGGGCACAGACAACAAAATGGGGATTATCAAGAGTCTTGGCAGCCACAAGTGATGTCAAAGCATGCCCTTGAGCAAGCACAAGAGGTCGCTCGTAAGGTAGTGAAGGCTTTAGGGGGATATGGTGTATTTGGTGTGGAGTTATTTATAAAAGGGGACGAAGTGTATTTTTCGGAAGTCTCTCCTCGGCCACACGATACGGGATTAGTGACTCTAGTAAGCCAAGATCTCTCTCAATTTGCTCTGCATGTACGGGCGATTTTAGGCATGCCTATTTCTAAAATTACGCATTGTGGTCCTAGTGCTTCAGCGGCGATAAACGCCGATGGTCACTCTGTAAATCTTGGGTTCAAAGGATTACAGCATGCATTTTCACAGCCGCAAGTTCAAGTCAGGTTATTTGGAAAGCCTGAAATCAATGGCCATCGTCGTCTTGGTGTTGCATTAGCTCGAGATGAGAGTGTTGAAGCTGCGGTATTAAAGGTCAAATCAATCGTAAAGAAAATAGAAGTCGTCTTATAGACAACTTAACAAACATAATTATGCATCTTCATTTGGATTGGCTAGGCTAAAAGTAAGTTATTGCTAGGGAATGTTGTTAATGAGTGGGATCTCAGTCGGTACGCATGGCAACCATCACTATCTTGCAGATAAAAAAAGCGATGTCACTAAGGTAGATCAAGTAACGGATCAAGCCTTAGCTAAACCCAATAATTGGGTGTCCTTTACTTTGCAAACACCAGATGGTTTAAGTGAAAGAAAATTTCAAGTGAAAGCCGTACGTCAAAAAGATGTGCCTTCCGGCTATAAAGTTGAAGTGCGAAGAAATAGCGTTGCAGGTAAAATTCGCCATGCGTTCTCACTTATTTTTTCTTCATTGAAATTTTGCCAAGCAGATAGGCAATTAGGACATTTTTCTCAAGATCTGTTTTCCCGTTACACTTTCAGTCAAGTTGCAATTGAAAAAAGCTCAATGTATTTGAAACCTGCCATTGAACATTTATTCAATGCGGCTCAGATATCACAAGCATCACAACCATTTATTGATGATCACGGGCATCATGTCGTGATGGCACCTTCTCAGGTTATAGATAAACTGAATGCACAGCCAGACTCAAAAGAACCAATGGCTGTGGTATTTGATTTGGATAATACCCTATATACAGAAGGCGATTATGATGGTTCTCAAACAGAAAAACATACTAAAAGTTTAGATCCTGAGCTTCCAAGTAAATTAAAGACATTTAGGCAAAAATTCCCCAATGCCAAACTTGTTGTCATTACACAATCCCCTTTTATGGCAAAGGGACTAGTTGAATCTAAGTTAGCGCATTGTGGCTATGAACAGGGAACCTTTGATGTGATAAATACCAAAGGGGACCCTGATTTTAAAGTTGAAAATGGAAGGTCACCTGCCAATAAAGGAGAACGCTTTTTAGCTATTGCAGCTAAAGAAAAAGTACGTTCGAATTGGTCTCCGCAACGGGTCTTTTTCTTTGACGACACTGAGGGGCATCTAGATGATTTAAAAAAAGCGAGTGATGAGCTAAGTGCTCAATTTGAAGGTTATCACGTTCAATCCTCTCATCATTTTGTCGAGCATAAACGTCAAAAAATTCCCTCTTTAGACAATGGCCCCAATTTAACAAAGCCCGAACTTGCTAAGCTTACTGTCACTGAAGAATTGATGGCTGGTAATTTAAAACCTGAGCAACTACATCGTTACCGAATGTTAAGGCGTTAGCTTTTTGCTAACTCAACTGCCTGACTTCTCTATTGATAGCTTCTCTAGTGCTATCAATGGCATTAATCATTAAATCTGTTGATTGACGGCTTTTTTTTACACTGTTCCAATTGGTTGACCAAGTACTCATCAATATTTTGGCTTTTTGCTCGACCTTGTAACCCGCCAGTGGGCTTAGGTCTCGTATCAATCTTACTTTAACCCACCCTTTGCGAGGGTTTCCATCTTTGGTGTTTTTATCAAAATGAAGTACATAAATGATTTGCTCAAGTTGAGATAAATCATTCAGAATCTCAATGCTTGCGGTGCGAGAGGTTGCTGTTTTTTCTATATTACCTAGTTTCCATACGGTATATCCAAACCCAGTTATAGATAAAAAAATAGCAAAAAGAGTAAAACTCAGTAGAAGTGATTTACGAGAAATATACACCATGACTTCCCCCAAAATCATTTGTGTAACCGCCACCATATCGTATAAAAATTAAACCAAATTGGCAATTAAGCTATGGTTGAAGGGCTAAGAGCATGTTTAGACAGGCTGGGCTAATGCAATGATGTGAGGGCTTTATTGATAGAGCTTCGAGTTTCGTCAATAGTGGCTATTACTGTATCTGTCGCTTGTTGGCTTTGTTCAATATAAGTCCAGTTTTCAGACCAGACATCCATTAGCTTTAGTGACATAACTTCGACCTCTTCCCCTGCAAGGGGGCTTAAGTCTTTAATCAAACCTACTTTTATCCATCCTCTTCTCGGGCTACCGTCGGTAAGGTTTTTATCGTAATGAAGAATATAAATGAGTTGTTCTAATTCAGACAGTTCTTTGAGAAGCTCAAAACTCGCTGTGCGAACGGTACTGTTCCGTTCAGTGACTTCAAGTCGCCATACGTTATATGAAAAACCGATTATCGAAAGGAGTATACTAAAAGCAATAAAAAAAGCATGTAAACGGCGTTTGGAAGCGTAACTCATAATTAAGTCTCAAAAAGTATTCTTAATTTCAATTTATATTAGTAAAGTATCTGTCTATACAGTTTAGAAAAGATATGAACTTTTGGGAGAGGTATAGATGGAAAATTTACTGAAAATCGCTTTTATCGCTGTTCCTGTTGTGTGTTTAATTTACTTTTTATCCTCTACCCGTAAAGGACTGACCATATTTGAAATGCACTTTAAGCAGGGGCGATTAGATAGACATAAAGGAACGGTTCCAAGTAAATTTGAATGCGAAGCGCGTGAATTAGCCAAAAAGAATAAACTCACAGGTATTGTTCGTGCAGAAAAAAATAATGGTATTCGATTACATGTATCGGCGACGATTAGTGATAACTGTACTCAGCAGTTACGTAATATCTTCCCTTTTGAGCTGTATGACAAAAAAGAGATAGATAACACCAAACAAAGAGGTTAGCTTTTTTTCATTACACTTAAGTATGATAGCGCTCGCTCTCTTGCTGGTTTATGTTCCACAATCGCTGGTGCATATTCAGCTGAAATTAGATATCCAGTATCAGTACGAGAATTAGCTTGATGTAACTTCTTAGCATCAATATGAGCTAACTCTGGAATAAAGTCTTTAATGAACTTAGCGTCAGGATCAAACTTCTTACTTTGTTCCATCGGGTTAAAAATTCGAAAGTAAGGTTGGGCATCACAGCCAGTGCCTGCGGACCATTGCCACCCACCGTTGTTAGCGGCTAAATCACCATCAATCAGCTTTTGTCTGAAGTATTGTTCTCCCCAACGCCAATCAATCAGTAAGTGTTTAGTCAGAAAAGAAGCCACAATCATACGGAGGCGATTGTGCATCCAGCCTGTGGTATTAAGCTGTCGCATTGCGGCATCAACAATTGGGTAGCCCGTTTGACCATCACACCATTTTTGAAAATCAGAAGGGTTGTTACGCCACTGAATGTGATTCGCTAGAGGGTTGAAATTTTGATTACGTGAAAGCTTGGGGAAGGCGACGAGTAAATGACGATAAAATTCACGCCAAATGAGCTCATTAAGCCAAGTCTCAGCCGGTGTTTTTTCCACAATGGCATTAGGAAACTCAGCAAGCAGTGCAGCCAAACATTGCATCGGGCTGAGTATGCCTAAAGCTAAATAAGGTGAAAGTTGGCTGGTGGTATGTAGAGCAGGGAAGTCTCGTTGCTCGCCGTATTTTGCAAGATGTTGCTTACAAAATTGGCTTAAAAGTTGATGCGCTGCTTTCTCTCCAACAGGCCATTGTTCGCTGCTGGTTTTCTCACAATTTAAAGTGATGGTTTGAGCCTGAATGGGTTCTGCAAACGCAGTTAATTTACTTAACGGCTGAACCTGAACCTCTTGCATTATTTCACGCCAGCGATTTTTGAACGGCGTGAACACTTTGTACATCATGCCATGCTGATTGTTAACTTTTCCAGCAGGAAGTATGCAATGTTCTTTAGTGAACGTGATGGGAAAACCATTTTCTAACAATTGGTTATCGCGTTGCCTTTCATTCCATTCAGGTTCTGAACCTGCAAAAACTTGTTCGATAAACCCTGCTTCCCGCTGGGTAATAAACCAATTTATTTGACCTTGAAAATCATTTACATCAAACACGGATAGGGGAATACCAAGTTGAGCTAGCGACGTTGATAACTCGTTAAGCTGGCGCTCGATAAAATCCAACTGAATGGTGGCTTGATCGTGCTGTTGCCACTGCGTAGGTGTAGCAAGGTAAATTGCATGAAGCGGCGACTGGTGTTTATCTGCATATTCTTTAGCTTGAGTCAGAGCTTGATTGTCACTAATTCTAAGGTCGTTGCGAAACCAAAAGATAACCGAATTAGGTTTAATATCCATATCTGAGTTTTAGCGCTTCTGGATGTGGATTTAGATAGATTTGATCTTGAATATACTCTTTGGGAAACTCTCTAAGGTAGTGATTTATCAGTGTTATTGGAACTAACAAGGGCGCGATACCTTGATGGTATTTTACAATACTATCTGTCAGTTCTTGTTTTTGTTCCTTGGTTAAGTCTTGCTTAAAGTAACCTTGAATATGCTGCAAAGTGTTAGTGTGAGTATTACGAGTAGCGCGATGCTTTAATGCCGTCATAAAGCCAATAAAGTACTGCTCTGCCGTTTCTTCTAAATTGGATAAATCTGCCAGTAAAGGCCCCAGCTTTTTATAGCTTTCACGATGGTGAGCCATGATCAGATATTTGTA